>DATHJG010000632.1:0-2187 GCA_035489875.1 Solirubrobacteraceae bacterium
GGGCTATCGCGGAGCGGTCACCTGTCGCAGCGGCCCCAGCCGATCAGCGTACGGCGGAGCTCCGCCGGCGGCTCGCCTCCACGGTTGGGGCCGCTGCGACAGGTGACCGCTCCGCGATAGCCCGCCTCGAGAACAAGGCGAACGTCGCGCGGGCGGTAGAGACCGGCCGGGTAACAGAAGGCCCCTACGCGTCGGCGCAGGTGCCGCTCGATCTCTGCCTTCGACTCGGTCAGCTCGTCGCGGACACGGTCGGCATCGAGCGCCGGGAGCCGGGCGTGGCTCCGCGAGTGCGATCGCGCGTCGAGGAGGCCATCGCTGACGAACTCGGCGACGTCGTCCCACGTCAACCTCGGCGGCGCGCTACGGCGATACCAGTCATAGCCGGCCCGCCCGTCGACCATCGCCGTTGGCAGGAGAACCGCGGCCGGGATCCCAAGCTCGCGCAGGATCGGCGCGGCGATGTGCAGCGTGTCGAGGTAGCCGTCGTCGAACGTGACGCAGATGCAGGCTTCGGTCACGGGATGGATCAGGAGATCGAGCGCAGCGTCGAGCCCGACCACCCGGGCGTCGTGCGCGACCACGGTCTCCAACTGCCGGCGGAACGCGTCGAGGGTGACCGCGAGCGGGTCGCGCTGGGCGGCAACGCGGTGGTCGGCCAGGATGCGCACGCCCGCCTGCATCCCGGTCGGCCGGGAACGCCGGCGCGCCATCCGCGCGCGCTCCACGAGATCGACCGCGCGGTTGTACAGCCAGGGCTTCAGGGGAGGCATGGCGGTCGATGCGGTCATCGTGCCAGGCGGTTCCCAACACAGGTGATCGTGGCGGACGTCCTGGCGGTCGACGACACGTGCGGTGTGCGGAGCATCGCGACACGCACGTCTCGCAGGTCAGGCTCCGGCACGGGCCGCCCTTGTTCGCTGGTGGGCCATCAGGGCGTGCCAGGTGATTGCCCCGTAGACCAGATAGGCGAGCGTCCCGGCGCCGCTGAGGAGGACCACGGCCCAGACCGCCGGGAGCGAGAGGAGCTCGGCGATCCCGATGGCCGCGATAATGAGCACGATCCGCGCCACCTCCCGGACCACCAGCAGATCCTGGCGTTCGAGGACGTCCAGCGTGCCGCCGAGAGGGCTCGACAGCAGCTGCATCGTGTAGAGCGGCGCGAGGATGAGGATGTACATGCCGGCGTCGTGCCACTCCTGGCCGAAAACCGTGCCAACCAGGAACTTAGCCGCGATGGCCAGCGCGAGCATCAGCGGCGCGGCCACCAGCGCCAGCCGGCGCAGCGTGCTGCGGAACAGGGCACCCAGGTCCGCCGACCCGTCGCGGGCCCGCCGGGCCGCCTCGGCGACGAACACCTGGGAGACGGCCAGCACGAGCAGGGCGACGGGAGCGCCGATGAGGCGCTGGGCGAACGCGAAGAGGCCGCCAGTGTGCGCACCGTAGAACGCGACGATGAGCAGCAGCGGCGCCGCGAAGCCGATCGCATTGATAAGCGTCGGCCAGCTGCCGAGCAGCGGGAAGCGCCGGTAGCGGCGTGCGGCCCACCGCAGGCGCGCGACCGACGTCTCCCCAACCGCGCGCAAGAGCCGCGCCGTCGCGCTTCGTGACAGGCGTGCGGTCTGCGCCGTCCGCCCCAACGCGTCGCCCGCCAGCAGGCCCGAGGTCGCCGCGCCCCCGGTGCCGGCGGCCACCTGGATGATTGCGGTGACGACGCTCTGCGAGATCCGCGCGGTGGCAATGTCTCGGAAGTCGCGGAAGCGGATCGCCCAGCCGGTCAGCGCCACGCCCACGCCGCCGCACAGCTGCGCGAGGCACAGCAGCCACCAGTACGGGGCTAGTCCCTGCGCGTGGAAGACGCCCAGCAGGCGCTCGCCCGTGGTCAGCATGATCGCGGCCGAGAGCGCGCTGACCACGAGCGTCGCCAGCCCGCAGAGGATGACGAGGTCTCCGGCGGTGCGGTCGTCCTCGGGCAGCGGCACCGCGAGGTCGTAGGTCAGGCAGGTCACGGTGAGCACGATCGACAGGAGTGAGACGGCCGCGGCGAAGGCGCCGAACTCGGTGGGCGCGTACAGGCGGCTGACGATCGGATAGCTCAGGGCGACGATCGTCGCCGCCACGACGTTCCCTCCGGCTAGCACCGCCACCGCCCGCCGCAGGCCGCCCGCGGGTGCGAACCGGTCCGCGGTG
>DATHJG010000633.1:0-3027 GCA_035489875.1 Solirubrobacteraceae bacterium
CGTCGTGACCGATCCGTCCGTCGATCCCGTCCGCGTGCGCCGGCGGCTCGGGATGGTGTTCCAGTCCTTCAACCTGTTCCCCCACCTGACGGCCTTGCAGAACGTGCTGCTCGCGCCGGTCCGGGCGCACGGCGCGGCCCGCGCGGACGCCGAGGCGTACGCGCGCGAGCTGTTCGCGCGCTTCGGCCTGGCCGGCCGCGAGGGCGAGCATCCCGACCGGCTGTCGGGCGGGCAGCAGCAGCGCGTCGCGATCGCCCGGGCGCTGGCCACGCGCCCCCGGGCGCTGCTGCTCGACGAGGTCACGAGCGCGCTCGACCCGGAGCTCGTGGGCGAGGTGCTCACCGTCATCCGCGAGCTCAAGGCCGACGGCATGACGATGCTGATCGCGACGCACGAGATGTCGTTCGCCCGCGAGGTCGCCGACGAGGTCTGCTTCCTGCACGACGGGCTGATCGTCGAGCGCGGCGACCCGGAGCGGATCTTCACCGCGCCCGAGCACGCCGAGACGCAGCGCTTCCTGCGGCGGCTGCTGGACGCCGGGAGGCTGTAGCCGGAGCGCCTTCGTCAGCCGGCGTCGGCGGCCCACGGCTCGCGCGAGCCGCCTTCGTCGGGCGACACGCGCTCGGGGGCGCCCAAGCCGAGCGCGTCGAGCACGAGATCGTGGGCCGCTTCGCGCCGTGCCGCCGCAGCAGACGCGAGCCGCGCTCGATCCTCCGCGTCACGGTCCCATCCGCCTCGTCGAACAGGTCGAGGAGCGGCTGCGCCCCCGGCGGCTGCCCCTTCCAGCCCTTCGCCTGCCACGCCGTGACCATCGCGCAGAAGTCCGCGGGCACCGCGTCGTGGAGCTCGGCGAAGGACTCCGTGAGCACCGTGCGCGCCGCTCGGGCGCGCCGCAGCGTCCTGGAGCCGGTCTCGATCGCCGCGAGGCGTGCGTCGGCCTCGCCGGACCACGCGGCGAGCTGGTCGTACGTGGCGCCGAACGCGTGGAACACGTAGACGAACAGGAGCGCGAACACCCGATCCTCGTTCCTGGCCGCGGCCTTGACCGACGGCAGGCAGCTCGCCGCGATGTGGGCAGAGCGCGCCTCGTAGTCGGCGACGAGCGCGTCCGCCTCCTCCGGCGTGAGCTCGAGCTTGGGCTGCATCGCCGCGGCGTACCGGCGCGCCTCCGAGCGTTCGGACGCAGCCGCCGGAGCTGCGACGGCGAGGCAGGCCAGAACGGTGAGGAGCGCTACGCGGCAGACAGGCATCGCGGCAGTATCGACACCGCGACGCCCATCCTCAACTTGTTACCGCGTACCCCTCTTACCCGACGTGCGCGAGCCAGCCGCGGAGCACGCGGTGCATGCTGTCCGGCCCCACCACGCCGTCCTCCGGATACGGCAGGTCGACGGGGAAGAGCACGATCGTGTCCAGCACCAGCACGATCAGGATCCGCAGCACTGAGGGCAAAGGCGCAAGGTACGGCACCGGCGTCGTGCAGTTCCTGCGCCGCCATTAGGATCACGCCGTGGGGCCCACGCCGGAGCAGATCGAGGCATACCGCCGCGACGGCTTCCTCGTCGTCGAGCGGTGGCTCGACGCGGCGGAGGTCGAGCGCGTGCGCGAGCGCTTCCACCGCTGCTTCGAGCACGAGTGGGAGACCGGGCTGGCGCCGGACGAGGTCAACTACGACCCCGCGACGACGCCGCCCGACCGCACGCGGCAGCTCTGCAACGTGTGGAAGGCGGATCGCACGCTGGCGCAGACCGTGCTGGCCGAGCGCATCGCGCGCTTCGGCGCCGCGCTGGCCGGGCTGCCGGGGCTGCGGCTGATCCAGGACAACATGATCTGGAAGCCGCCTGTGGGCAAGGCGCTCCTGTGCCACCAGGACGCCGCCTACCTCGAGTTCCTCACCCCGAAGAACATGACGACGTGCTGGATGGCGCTCGACGACACCCGCGCCGACACGGGCACGATCTTCTACGTGCGCGGCTCCAACCACTGGCCGCGGGCCGGCCAGGGCGGCACGTTCCACGCGCCCGACGACTGGCTCGCGCACGCGCGCGACTCGGTGCCCGACGGGGAGGAGCTCGAGCTCGTGCCGATCGAGGTGCCGGCCGGCGGCGCCGCGTTCCACGACGGCTGGACGTTCCACGGGAGCCCGCCGAACGAGCGCGCCGACGGCGAGCGCCGCTCGATCATCTCGCACCTGATCTCGACCGACACGCGCTGGAGCGACGGGCCGCCGCATCCGGTCTACTCGCGCTACCGCCGTCCGGGCGAGACCGAGCTCGACGAGGCGTTCTTCCCCGTGCTCTGGCGCGAGGACGGGCACCGCACCGCCTGGCTGAGCCGCTGAGGCCGAGGGCCGCGGGCTCAGGCGGCGGCGCGATCCGCCGATACCAGGGGGGATGCGGCTCACGCCTCTCTCACGCGCTTGCGGATCGACCCTGGCTCGCGACCTGCCGCCGACCGGCCCGAACCGGATCCCGCTCCTGCGCAGTGGCACGGTCATCACGCCGGGCTTCCAGCGCGCGCTGGGCGAGCACGGGATCCACGCGCTGTGGGTGAACGACGGGCTGAGCGAGGGGATCGAGCCGGTCGAGCTGCTGCCGGAGCCGGTGCGGGCGCAGACGGCCGCCAAGGTCGCGTCTGCACTGGACGCGGCGCGCACGGCGATCGGCGACAGCCAGCGCCTCGCCTCCGACGTGCTGGCCGAGCTGCGCGGCGTCGTCGACCTGATCGCCGCGAGCATCACCGACTCCCCCGACGCCGCGCTGTTCCTCGGCGACCTCGCCGGGGCGGACCAGTACACGCATCGCCACTCGGTGAACGTGACCGCGCTCGGCCTGCTGCTCGGCCGCGCGTACTGGCGCACCGAGGGTTGGATCGACTACCGCGGGGAGCGCCGCTGGGACCGGATCGACGAGCGCCTGGCCAAGCTCGGCATGGGGCTCCTGCTCCACGACATCGGCAAGATGGTCGTGCCGCACGAGGTGCTCAACAAGCCAGGGAAGCTGGACGACGAGGAGTGGGCGCTGATGC
>DATHJG010000634.1:0-3250 GCA_035489875.1 Solirubrobacteraceae bacterium
TGCAGAACCGGTGGGCGGGCTGGGGCCGCGAGCCATACACGGCGCTCAGCCCCTCGCATGTGTCGGTGTACGAGAAGCCCTGACGCCGGCGCGCGAGAACTCACCGGCGGGCGAGGGCTGGCACACTCCGAAGCGTGGGAGTGGACGAGGGGTTCTTCGGCGAGGGCGTCGCGGCGTCCTATGACGAGCGATCGGCCGGCATGTCGGAGCCGGAGGTCGTGGGGCCGGCCGTGGAGATGCTCGCGGACCTCGCCGGCGACGGCGCCGCGCTGGAGTTCGCGATCGGGACCGGCCGGATCGCGCTGCCGCTCGCCGAGCGGGGGGTGCGCGTCGCCGGCATCGACAACTCCGAGCCCATGCTGGCCCGGTTGCGCGCGAAGCCGGGCGCCGAGGACATCGAGGTCGCGCTCGGCGACTTCGCGAGCACCCGTGTCGACGGCGAGTTCTCGGTCGTCTACCTGGTCTTCAACACGATCTCCAACCTGGTGACGCAGGATGCGCAGGTCGCGTGCTTCCAGAACGCCGCCGCGCATCTCCGGAGCGGAGGGCGGTTCGTGGTCGAGAACGGCGTCCCGGCGCTCCAGAGCCTGCCGCCCGGCCAGACGGTGCTCCCGTTCCGCGCCGATCCGGAGGGCTTCTCGTTCGACGTGTACGACGTCGTCACGCAGCGGTTCAGCTCCCAGCACTTCTACATCGTCGACGGCAGGCTCGAGGCGCATCCCGTGGAGTTCCGCTACGCGTGGCCCGCCGAGCTCGACCTCATGGCGCGGCTCGCCGGGATGAGCCTGCGGGACCGCTGGGCCGGATGGAAGCGGGAGCCGTTCACGGCGGTCAGCCCCGCGCACGTCTCGGTCTACGAGAAGCCCTGAGCGCGCAGCCGGTCAGGCGGCGTGCAGCGCGGGTGCGAGGGCGGAGGCCAGGGACGCGTCGGCAGGGCGCTCGCGGCGGATCTCTTCGACCTCGACGCCCGCGGCCCGCAGGCGCGCGGCGTACCGCCGGCCCCCGTTCCCGGGCGCGGCGCCCGCGACGATCGTGGCCGGCGCCACGCCGGCGACCGGCGCGGAGCGGAGCGACGAGACGTACGGCACCGACGGGTGCCAGACGTCGAGGACCGGGTGGATGAGGAGTTGGCGCGTGATCCCGGGCCACCAGTTGTCGCGGGCGTGCAGCGCCATCGCGCCCGCGACTGCGGCCCCGGTGCCCTCCCCGGCGACGAGGAGGCGCGCGGGATCGGCGTCCAGCTCCGTGCCGTGGTCGGCGGCCCACTCGAGCGCGGCCACCGCATCGTGGAACGCCGCCGGCGACGGCTCGTCCGGCGCGGAGCGCAGCGCGATCGAGACCAGGACGACGCCGCCCAGCTCACACAGCGGGCGCGCCAGCTCACCGCCCTGGTCGTCCGCGTCGGGGAAGAAGAGCAGCAGCGGCGGCGACCCAGAGGCCGGCGCCGGCCACGTCACGCGCGCCCGGAGCGGCCCGCTCCAGCCGCGCAGCTTCAAGTCGGCGACACGGCCGGGCTGGTCGGTGGACGGTGGGGCGAACATGCCGCCATCGTCGCGCGGCGGCGCGCGCAACGGAAAGGCCGATCGCGCATGACCGTCGTGCACCATCCGCATGACCGCACCAGGCGCCGCGAGCCATAATCGCCGCATGGACGACTCCGGACGGCTGCTCTCCTTCCCCCAGGCGCCGGACGCCGTCGAGCTGCGTCACCTGCGCGCGTTCGTCGCGGTCGCGGAGGAGCTGAACTTCGGCCGCGCGGCGACGCGGCTGTACGTGTCCCAGCCCGCGCTGAGCCGGCAGATCCGCGCGCTGGAGCGCCTCGTGGGCTGCGAGCTGCTGCGCCGCTCCACGCACCGGGTCGAGCTGACCCTCGCCGGCGACGCGCTGCTCGACCGCGCCCGCCCGATCCTCCGCGACGTGGACGACGCGGTCGCGGCGACGCAGTCCGTCGGCGGGGAGCTCGCGAACCGGGTCGCGCGCCTCTGGCAGCCGATGGTCGACCTCACCGCCGGCGAGGCCGACCTGCAGGAGATGCGGGCGGCGTACGAGTCGCTGCACGCCGAGTTCGCGCCGCCGCCGGACCTGCAGGTCGCGCCGGTCAACGCCGGCGGCGTGCACGCGCTCGCGCTCACGACCGAGGCCGGCCGCCCCACCACGATCCTGTACCTGCACGGCGGCGGCTACGTGCTCGGGTCGGCGTTCGGCTACCGCCCGCTCCCGGGCGCGCTGGCCGCCGCGGCGCGGACGGGCGTGCTCGTCCCGGAGTACCGGCTCGCGCCCGAGCACCCGTTCCCGGCCCCGCTCGACGACGCCCTGCGCGCCTACGAATGGATGCTCGAGCGCGGCACGGCGCCGCGGAACGTGACGCTCGCGGGCGACTCGTCGGGCGGCGGCCTCGTCATGTCGCTCCTCGTGGCGCTCAAGCAGCGCGACCTCCCACTCCCCGGCGGCGCGGTGCTGTTCTGCCCGTGGGTCGACCTGACGTGCAGCCTCGTCACCAGGGAGCCGGACGACCCGCAGGTCGCGCTGCTCGCCGAGATCGGCGGCCGCTGCGCGGATGCGTACCTCGCCGGGCAGTCGCCTGACGATCCGGTGGTGAGCCCGCTGCGCGCCGACCTGACGGGGCTGCCGCCGCTGCTCGTCCAGGCCGCGACCGGCGACTACCAGCGCCAGGACGCGCACGCGCTCGCCGACCACGCCCGCAGCCACGGCGTCGACGCCCGGCTCGAGCTGTACCCGGTCGACACGCACGTCTTCCAGTTCTTCTGGTCGTTCCTCCCCGAGGCGGCCGACGCGCTCGAGCGCGCGGGCCGCTTCGCGAGCGCGATCGCCGCCGCGCCCGCAGCGGTCGCCCGGTCCTAGGCGTCGCTCTCGAACGCCGGCACGGCTCCGCGGCCGGCGACGCCCGCCCGCGCCCGCCGGCCGGGCAGCGCCAGGCCGGCGAGCGCGCCGAGCAGCGACAGCGCCGCACCGACGCCGATCGCCGGCGCGAACCCGTCGCTGAACGCCTGCGGCGACGCATAGCTGCCCGCGCCCGCGAAGACGGCGACGAGGATCGCGATCCCGAACACGCCGCCCAGCTCGCGCATCATGCTGTTCGTCCCGGCCGCCTTGCCGATCTCGTCGTGCGCCACCGAGCCGACGACCGAGCTCTGGACGGCGGGGATCGCCATCGAGACGCCGCAGCCGGCGACGACGAGCGGCGGCACCATCGCGCCGTACGCCATGCCGGGCTCGGCGATCAGTGCGA
>DATHJG010000635.1:0-2476 GCA_035489875.1 Solirubrobacteraceae bacterium
CGGACCTCGACCGCGTGCTCGACGCGGCCCTTCCCCTCAACGTCGCGCGCGTGGCGTTCGTTCTCGCTCCCTCGAGCGGGGTGGACAACGTCGACGTGTCGACGTTCGCGCGCGGGCCCGGCGGCGGACTGGCCGAGAACCGGGATCTGCGCGGGCTGCACCCGATGATGGCCGAGCGGATGGAGCTCTGGCGGCTGTCGAACTTCGAGCTCGAGCGGCTCCCCTCCACGCCCGACGTGTACCTGTTCCGCGCGGTCGGCCGCGACAACCCGCGCGACGAGCGGCTGGTCGCCGTCGCCGAGGTCCGCGACCTCACGCCGGTGCGCGCCGACGACGGCCGCATCACCGCGCTGCCGGAGCTGGAGCGCATGGTGCGCCATGCGTTCGAGGCGATGCGCTCGGCGCAATCGCGCCGCCCGGCCCGCCAGCGGCTGCTGTGGAACCGCCTGCTGCTCTACACCTGGCCCACGATCGAGATCAGGCCCGAGGAGGCCGGCGCCGTCATCGCCCGCTTCGCGCGCGAGACCGCCGGCCTGGGCCTGGAGCTGGTCATGCTCCGCGGGCGCATGCGCGAGGACGGCGTGGAGCGGCACCGCGCGCTGCGCATGTTCAACCCGGCCGGCCGCGGCGTCGTCCTGGAGGTCACCGATCCGCCGACGCAGCCGCTGCAGCCGCTCGACGAGGGCGCGCAGCGGATCGTCTCCGCCCGCCGGCGCGGCACGCGGCACCCGGCCGAGATCGTCAAGATCCTGGCTCCCAAACGGGCCGGCGCGGGGGCCGTGATCCCGCCCGGCGAGTTCGTCGAGCACGACTTCGACGCCGACGGCGAGCTGGTCCCCGTCGAGCGCCCGCCGGCCACCAACCGGGCGAGCGTGGTGGTCGGGCTGATCCGCAACCGCACAGAGCGCTACCCGGAGGGCATGCTGCGCGTGGTGCTGCTCGGCGACCCGACCCGGTCGCTCGGCTCACTGGCCGAGCCCGAGTGCCGGCGCATCATCGCCGCGCTGGACCTGGCCGAGCAGCTCGACGTGCCGTGCGAGTGGTTCGCGCTCTCCTCCGGCGCGAAGATCGCGATGGACTCCGGCACGGAGAACATGGACTGGGTCGCGGCGGCGCTGCGGCGCATCGTGCACTTCACGCAGGCGGGCGGCGAGATCAACGTCGTGGTGAGCGGGATCAACGTCGGCGCCCAGCCGTACTTCAACGCCGAGGCGACGATGCTCATGCACACCAGGGGCATCCTCGTCATGACGCCCGACAGCGCGATGGTCCTCACCGGCAAGCAGGCGCTCGACTACTCCGGCGGCGTCTCGGCCGAGGACAACTTCGGGATCGGCGGCTACGACCGCGTGATGGGACCCAACGGCCAGGCGCAGTACTGGGCGCCCGACCTCGCCGGCGCCTGCGAGGTCCTGCTGCGCTACTACGAGCACACGTACGTGGCGCCGGGCGAGCGCTTCCCGCGCCGTGGCTTCAGCGCGGACCCGAGCGAGCGCGACGTCTCGAGCGCGCCGCATCAGGCACCCGACTCGGACCTGACGACGGTCGGCGAGATCTTCTCCGAGGCGACGAACCCGGGCCGCAAGAAGCCGTTCGACATCCGCGCGGTGATGCGCGCGGTGATCGATCAGGACGATGTGCCGCTCGAGCGCTGGGGCGGGATGCGCGAGGCGGAGGTCGCCGTCGCCTGGGACGCCCGCCTGGGCGGGCGGCCGGTGGCGCTGCTGGGCATCGAGTCGCGGCCGCTGCCGCGCTTCGGATCCGTGCCCGCCGACGGCCCGGAGCAGTGGACGTCGGGCACGCTGTTCCCGGCGGCCTCCAAGAAGCTGGCGCGCGCGATCAATGCGGCGTCCGGCCGGCGGCCGCTCGTCGTGCTCGCCAACCTCGCCGGCTTCGACGGCTCGCCCGAGTCGATGCGCCGGCTCCAGCTCGAGTACGGCGCCGAGATCGGCCGCGCGATCGTCAACTTCGACGGCCCGATCGCGTTCTGCGTGATCTCGCGTTTCCACGGCGGCGCGTTCGTGGTCTTCTCCCGCCGGCTCAACGACGGGCTGGAGACGATCGCGCTCGAGGGAGCGCACGCGTCCGTGATCGGCGGCGCGCCGGCGGCCGCGGTGGTGTTCGCCCGCGACGTCGACGTCCGCACGCGAACCGACCCGCGCATCGCGGAGCTCGACGAGCGGATCGCGACCGCCGAGGGCACCGAGCGCCAGCGGCTGCGCGCCGAGCGCGACGCCCGCTGGACGGCCGTCCGGTCGGAGAAGCTCGGCGAGCTCGCCGGCGAGTTCGACGCCATCCACAGCGTCGCGCGCGCGGTCGAGGTCGGCTCCGTCGACCGCGTCATCCCGGGCTCCGCGCTGCGGGCGGAGCTCATCGAGACGGTCGAGCACGGGGTGCAGCGGGCGGAGGAGCGCGCCGCGGTCGAGGTCGCGGGCGGCGCGTAGGTCGACTCCGGGCCGCGTCGGATCTCGGTCCG
>DATHJG010000636.1:0-2496 GCA_035489875.1 Solirubrobacteraceae bacterium
CAGCTCCAGCTCGTCCGGGAGCACGGGCGAGTCGATGCAGAACGCTTCCTCCCCCGACCGCACCAGCATGCAGGTCGTCTGCCAGAAGCGCGAGGTGACGACGACGACGTCGGGATGGAGCCCGCCGGCCTTCACGGCCTACGCGGCGCCGAGCAGCTTGGCCGCCTCGAGGAGGTTCTTGACCTCCGCGGTCGGCTTCTTCTGCGTCGAGTCCAGCGTCTCCTTGGTGCGGTTGACCCAGATCACGGGGACCTTGGCCTTGAGGCACGGATCGACGTCGTAGTAGTAGCTGGAGGCGACGTGCACCCAGCCCTTCTTGCCCCCGATCCGCCGCTCGGCCTCCTTGAAGTGCGCGGGGTCCGGCTTGTAGGAGCGGACCTGCTGCGCGGTCACGACGAGGTCGAAGTCGGCCTTGAAGTGGCGCCGCGTCTCGCCGAGCAGCTTGTCGTCGACGTTGGAGACCAGTCCGATCTCGAACTTCTTCCCGAAGCGGTCGAGCTGCGTGTTGGTCTCCTTGAAGGTCGGCCAGCGCTTGACCGAGTCGGGCAGGAAGCCGGAGCGCGAGGGCTCGAGCGGCCAGCCGAGCTGCTTGGAGATCTGGACGGCGGTGCGGCGCAGGACCTCGGCGTAGAGCTCGTACGACCCGCCCTTGATCTCCTGCTGGGTCTGCATGAACAACGGGATCAGCTCGTCGCGCGAGAGCGTGTAGCCGTCCTTCTCGGCTTCCTTGGCGAACGCGTCGTATACACCCGTCTCCCAATCGATGAGGGTTCCGTAGACGTCGAAGGTGACGTAGGTGACTTCCTTGGGGAGCGGCATAGGCGACGGAGCATTGTGACAGCGTGCGCACGAACGTGGCCTCGACAGGCGCAGCGGCGCTCCGCGCACACCCCGTTGGCTAGAGTCAGCGCCCGCTCATGGACCTCCTCGAATACCAGGGCAAGCAGCTCTTCGCCCGCCACGGGGTGCCGGTGCCCAAGGGCGCCCCGGCCACCACCGTTGAGCAGGCGGTCGCGGCCGCCGACGAGCTCGGCTACCCCTGCGTCGTCAAGGCGCAGGTGCTGATCGGCGGCCGCGGCAAGGCCGGCGGCATCAAGCTCGCGAACGACCGCCACGAGGCCGAGGAGCACGCCCGCGCGATCCTCGGGATGGACATCAGGGGCTTTACCGTCCACGAGGTGTGGGTGGAGGAAGCGTCGGACATCGCCGCCGAGTACTACGCGTCGATCGTGTTCGACCGCTCCGCGAAGAAGCCGCTGGTGATGCTCTCCACCCAGGGCGGGATGGACATCGAGGAGGTCGCCGAGCGCGACCCTGACGCGATCGCCAAGCTGCACGTCGACCCGCTGCTCGGCTTCCAGGACTTCCACGCGCGGCGGCTGGCGTTCGAGGCCGGCGTCGACGCGGACGTGATCCGCGGCGTCGGCGCGCTGCTGAGCAAGCTCTACGACGCGTTCGTCGGCGAGGAGGCGATGCTCGTCGAGGTCAACCCGCTGATCGTCACCGGCGACCGCTCGGTCGCCGCGCTCGACGCGAAGGTGACGCTCGACGACAACGCGCTCTTCCGGCACCCGGAGAACGCGGAGCTGCGCGACGTGTCCGCGGAGGACCCGCAGGAGCGGATGGCCCGCGAACGCGGGCTGACGTACGTGAAGCTCGACGGCAACGTCGGCATCCTCGGCAACGGCGCCGGGCTCGTGATGAGCACGCTCGACGTCGTCGCCCAGGCCGGCGGCGCGCCCGCGAACTTCCTCGACGCCGGCGGCGGCGCCAAGGCCGAGGAGATCACCAGCGCCGTCGAGGTGATCCTCTCCAACGACGCGGTCACCGCCGTGCTGTTCAACATCTTCGGCGGCATAACGCGCGGCGACGAGGTCGCCAAGGGCCTGATCGAGGCGTTCGCGCAGATCGAGCCGGACGTGCCGTTCGTGGTGCGCCTGGACGGGACCAACGACCAGGAGGGGCGCGCGCTGCTGGCCGCGGCCGACCTCCCCAACGTGCACGCGGAGGCCACCATGCTGGGCGCCGCCAAGAAGGTCGTGGAGCTGGCGGGCTCGTGAGCGTCTTCGTCGACACGGACACGAAGCTCTGCGTCTCCGGCATCACGGGCCGCGAGGGCACGTTCCACACGCTCAACAACCGGCGCTACGGGACCAACGTCGTGAGCGGCGTCACGCCCGGCAAGGGCGGCCAGGACGTCGAGGGCGTCCCGGTGTTCAACACGTTCCACGACGCCGTCGCGCAGACGCAGGCCAACACGGCGATGATCTTCGTCCCGCCGCGCTTCGCGGCCGACTCGATCCTCGAGGCCGAAGACGCGGGCATCAGCCTGATCATCTGCATCACCGAGGGCATCCCCGCCCACGACGAGCTGCGCGTCTACAACCATCTGTCGCACAACCCGAACGTACGCCTGGTCGGCCCGAACTGCCCCGGCATCCTCTCGCCGGGCAAGGCCAACGTCGGCATCATCCCCGCCAGCTTCTTCAGCGAGGG
>DATHJG010000637.1:0-3904 GCA_035489875.1 Solirubrobacteraceae bacterium
ACGCGAGGTCGCCCTCGCGCAGCGCGACCAGGTGCCCGCCGGCCCCCAGGTAGGGCTCGGTCTGCACGGGCGCGCCGTCCTTGGTGATCGTGAAGCGCAGGTTCGCCTCCTCGCCGGGGCGCGCGGCGCCGGCGTCGAGCCGGACGTCGTAGCCGCCGTCGCTGACCGCCGCGGCGCGCGGGGCCGGGAGCGGCTCCAGGTCGGCGGCGCCGTCGACGCGCAGGTCGGTGGCGAGCGTCCGCGCCTCGCCCTCGACAGAGAAGTCCGCGAACAGCCGGTACGAGCCCGCCTCGTCGAGCCGCACGCTCGTCACCCAGGTGCCGTCGCCGGCCTGCTCGGGGTGCAGGTGCTGGAAGCCGGTCAGGTCGCGGCGGGCGAGGATCAGATGCATCCGCTTGGTGTGCTCGACGTCGAAGTCGTGCACGGTCTGGCCGCGCTCGTCGACGATCCGGAACGCGAGCCGCTCGTCGCGGCCGCGGCGCAGCTCGGGGTCCTCGACGACGACCCGCAGGCCGCCCTCCGCGACCGCGAGGCCGCGGACCGGCTGCGGCGCGGCGCCGGCCTGCTCATGGCCGCCGCCGTGACCGGTCGAGGACGAGTCGGACTCGGCATCGCGCCCGTGGGACGCGGCGGAGCCGGTGGGGCCGTCGCTGTCGGGGCCGATCGCGGCGCCCGCCAGCGCGCCGCCGGCGAACAACACGGCGAGCGCGGCCGCGAACGCTGAGAGCTTGACCGGCGCACTCACGCCGCGACCTCGTACCCGGCGTCGGCGACCGCGCTGCGCACGGCCTGCGCGTCCACCCCGATGCCGTTGACGGTCAGTCGGCCGGCGGCCAGATCGACGTCCACGGCAGACACCCCGGCGACCTCGGAGACCTCCTCGCGCACCGACAGCGCGCAGTGCTCGCAGGTCATGCCCTGCACGGCGTACTCGCGCGGCTCGGCGGTCTGGCTCGGATGGCTCATGACGGTCTCCAATGATACGGGGAGGGGGTATCTATGGGTACCGTAGCATACCCTTAGGGGGTACCGCACGCCCTTGAACCCGTCCGCGGCGCGAGCGAACATGCGGTCATGGGTCGGATCGAGCGCTTGGAGCCGTTCGTCGGCGAGTGGCGGATGGACGCCCCGGCGTTCACGCTGCCACGTGACCTCGCTGACGCCGCGCGCACCACCTTCGAGTGGACGCTCGGCAGCGCCTTCCTGCTCGAGCGCTCCTCCGTGCCGCTGCCGGAGGCGCCCGACGGCCTGTCGGTGATCGCTCCCGCCGCCGATGACGGCTATACCTAGCATTACTTCGACTCCCGGGGGATCGCCCGCGTCTACGCGATGACCTTCGACGGCAGCGACTGGACCCTCGAGCGCCACGCCCCGGATTTCTCCCCGCTCCCGTTCCACCAACGCTGGCTCGGGACGTTCAGCGCGGACGGCGAGACGATCAACGGCCGCTGGGAGCAGTCGCCGGACGGCCACGATTGGGAGCTCGACTTCGAGCTTGCGTACCAGCGGGTGGGCTAGCCAGCGGTCATCATGGTCATGTGAGACCGCGAATCCGTCGCCGGCTGAGCGGATGGGTCGTGAGCCTGGCTCTGGCCGCGGCGGTCGCCGGGGCGATCGCGCTGGTCGACATGCCGTCTCGGACCGCACTCGAACTGGCGGTCTTCCTCGTGACCGCGGTGGTGGTCAGCCTGCTGGCGGCGCGGTGGCGGCGCCAAGCGCTGGCGTCGTCCCGGCTCGCAAGCCAGCAGGCCGCGCTGCGACGCGTCGCGACGCTGGTCGCGCAGGCGGTGCCGCCCGCGGAGATCTTCGAGACGGTCACGCGAGAGATCGGCCTGCTGTCCGGTGCGGATCTCGCGCGCATGGAGCGCTACGAGGAGGACGGCACGGTGACGGGCGTGGCCGCGTGGACCAGGGACGACGGCCGTCGATTGGCCGTCGGCAGGCGGTTCGCCCTCACCGGCGTGAGCATCGCCGCACGGGTGCGGGAGACGAGCGGCCCGGTGCGGGTGGACATCCTCGCCAACGCCTCCGGCCCGATCGCCGAAGAAGCGCAGGCGCTGGGAATCCGGTCGTCGATCGGCTGTCCGATCCGAGTCGGCGGGCGCGTCTGGGGCGTGATCGCCGCCTCGTCGAGGCGCCGCGCCCCGTTCCCCCCGGACACGGAGGCGCAGATCAGCGAGTTCACGGAGCTCGTGGCGACGGCGGTCTCGAACGCCGTGAGCCGTGGGCAGCTCGCCGCGTCTCGCGCCCGGATCGTCGCGTCCGCCGATGCCACGCGGCGGCGGATCGAACGCGACCTGCACGACGGGATCCAGCAGCGGCTCGTCACGCTCGGGCTCGAGCTGCAGGGCGTCAGGGAGGCCGTCCCGTCCGACCGGCGGGAGCTGCTGGCGCGGCTTTCTGACGTCGAGGACCACATCAGGGCGCTGATCGACGAGTTGCGCGAGATCTCGCGGGGCATCCACCCGGCGGTCCTGTCTCAGGGCGGGCTCGGACCCGCGCTCAAGTCGCTCGCACGGCGCTCCGGCGTCCCGGTGCAGCTCAACGTGGGAGCGGTGCAGCGGCTCCCACACGCGGTGGAGGCGGCTGCGTACTACGCGGTCTCGGAGGCGCTCACGAACACGACCAAGCACGCGAACGCGTCGGTCGCGCATGTCGATCTCGAGGTCCGCGACGTCACGTTGCGGCTCTCGATCCGCGACGACGGCGTCGGGGGAGCCGATCCCGCGCAGGGCTCGGGGATCGTCGGCCTGGCCGATCGCGTCGAGGCCCTGGGTGGGACGATCGCCGTGACGAGCCCGCCGGGCGAGGGCACCGCGATCGCGCTCAAGCTCCCGGTGGAGTCTCTCGGGCCGAGGTGAGCGCCTGCTCGAGCTGGCCGCGAGAGCTGATGTCGAGGTTCCTGAACACCTTGTTGAGGTGGTACTCGACCGTGCGCGGGCTGAGGAACAGCTGTGCGCCGATCTGCTGGTTCGAGTTCCCGGCGCCCGCCAGACGAGCGATCTCGGCTTGCCTTGCCGTCAGCCGGTCGGGCGTGTCGACGCTGCTGCGGCGCCGGCGCTCCCCGGTGGCCGCCGCCAGCTCGGCGGCGGCACGCGCGGCGAACGCTCGGGCGCCCATCGACTCGAAGCGCTCGTGCGCGACACGGAGCTGATCGCGCGCCTCGCCCGGCCGGCGCTCGCGCCGCAGCCACTCGCCATAGAGCAGGTGGGCGCGCGCGATCTGCGTGGCGACGCGGGTGCGCCCGAGCCGCTCGATCGCCTCGCGATACAGCGCGTCGGCGTGCGGGCCTTCGCTGAGCAGGGCCTCGCAGCGGGCCTCGATCCCGAGCGCCCACTGAGTGCCGCTGGCGCGCGTCCGCTCGCGCAGCCGCTCGAGGCCGGCGCCGGCGACCTCGCGCCGGTCGCAGCGCACGGCCGCCTCGATCAGCTCGGGGGCGACGAAGCAGGTGACCGCCAGCTCCTCGTGCTCGCATGCGCTCTGCCCGGCCGCGAGCGCGGCCTCGTGGCGACCGAGGCCGTTGGAGAGCAGCGCGGTGGCGTACTGGGCGGCGGTGATCGCCCTGCCGTCCGCATGCGCGGTCGCGCCGGCGACGCAGGCGGCGATCGCCTCCGACGCCCGCGGCTCGTCGCCCTGCCAGGCGGTGAGCAGGATCGACGTGTAGCGCAGCGGGGTGTCCCAGGTCGCGTGCGTCATCGCATTCGCTTCCTCGATCGCGGCTGCCGCGGCGGCGAACTCGCCGGCGAGCAGCTGCGAGGCCGCGCGGAAGCAGAGGGCGATCGGAAGCTCGGTGAGCACGCCGGCGTCGCGGGCGAGCTGGATCTCCCGGGCCGCCAGCACGTGGAGCGTCTCGTCGTCCCACATCTCGACCGCGGCGCCGCACGTGACCCACATCCAGTGGATG
>DATHJG010000638.1:0-5422 GCA_035489875.1 Solirubrobacteraceae bacterium
CCGGTGATGCGGGAGCTTCGGGATGAGTGCATAGCTGAGCGAAGTCTCATCGGTCCGTGACAACACCGCGCAACATGCGGATCAGCCGGAGGCTCTCGACCGTCATCAGGGACGCGAGCGCGAGCCCCGCGGTCATCAGGATGGGCCAGCCATGATCCGCGAGCGTCGGCCACGCCAGCCGATGCCCGGCCGTGAGCTCGCCCTCCAGCCACTCGACGACGATGAAGAAGAGCAGCATCGCGGCTGCCGCACCGATCGAGACCCATCGCGTGCCATGACGGGCGAGCGCGCCGTAGGCGACGATCGCGGCGGGGCAGGCCGCGGCGATCAGCCCGTAGTTCGAGAACCACTCGTGGCCGGCCACCATGTGGACCGCGTGCAGCCACAGGAGAGACGGCGCGGCGACGGCGACTGCGCTGAGCGGCAGGCGGTGGCGAGCCATCACGAGCGCGACCGCCCGGGCATCAGGCGCGGCGCCGCCACGCATCCGCCGAGTGCGACGAGCCCGAACGCGATGCTCACCGGCACGGCGCCGGCCGCGTCCGTAGCGGCCGCGAGCGCGAGCGTGTTGTTGATCGCGTGCATGGCGATAGCGGGGTAGAGCGAGCCCGTGCGCTCGTAGAGCAGGCAGAACACGATGCCGAGCAGCGCCAGTACCGGGATCAACAGCAGCGTGTCGGCGTCCGTGTAGTGGATGGCGCCGAACACCAGGCCGACGATCGCGGCGGCTCCGAACGGCGGGAACCGGTTGCGCAGCGACCGGTAGAAGAACCCGCGGAAGAAGAGCTCCTCCGCCACCGGCGCGACGAGGATCACCAGGAACGCTGTGGCGAGGAGGTACCCGGTACCCCGTTCGACTCCGAGCGTCTCGACGATGTCCTGCTCGCCGTCGGGCTGCACGAGCGCGGTGTAGAGCCCGCTGAGCACGTAGAACGCCAGCAGAGCGGCACCTGTCCAGAGCACCGCGGTGCGGAGGGAGACGGGGCGCAGCCCGAAGTCACCCAGCCGAACCCGCCCATAGCGCGAACCGAACGCGACGGCCGTGCCGATCAGCGCGAAGTCCTGCAGCAGCGTCCCGATGAGCGCCACCGCCGGCGCGTCTTCCGGCGCATCGGTGCCCACGGCGATCGCGATGCCCACGACGATCGCGCCGAGCAGCAGCGTGATGACGATCGCGATGCCGAACCCGACCGGTCCTGCCCAGACCGGCCAGCGGTCCGCAGGCGAGTCCGCCGCGGAGCGCTCATCGCTCATCTAGCTCCAGGCGTCCCACGCCCGCAGGCGCGGCAGCGGATCGAACGCCGTGCCGCCGCTGTACCAGCCGGGCTTGGACCAGAGCTCGACGTGCAGGTGACATCCCGACGCTCGACCGGTGTCGCCCACCTCACCCAGCGGCTGGCCGGTTGTCACGTCGTCGCCCTGCTTCACGAGTGCCGGGGCGCGCATGTGCATGTAGACATAGTCCAACCCAGTGCGCTTGGAGGTGATGACGGCGTAGTTGCCCGCGGCCGACTGGAAGCCGGCGAAGCGCACCCGGCCGCCCCGTGTGACCGCGACGGGCGTGCCGCATGCGGCGAACATGTCCTGGCCCTGGTGGCCGCGCCCGCCTCCGTACCCGTTGGTGGGGCTCTGCCCGAGATCGTGCTTCCCGCGGATCGGGAACATGTGGTCCAGGAATGTGAAGCCGGTCGACGATGCAGCGGCACCCTGCTGCGTGGCCCGAGCGTCGGTCCCGAGCTCGAAGCGATAGCTCCCGCTCGGCGCCGGCCCGGTGCTCGTCGTTCCGTCCCACGCGACCGTGTTCGAGCCGGCGGAGGCAGGGACCGTCCAGGCGTGGACCGGGCTCCCGTCATCGGCGCGGACGACACGGACGTCGACGCTCCCGGCCTGCGGACCCCCGGTGCTCTGTGCGCTCGCGGTTGCGGGCGCGACCGCCGTGGCGACCGTGAGCAAGCCTGAGACCGCGCGAGACCGCGATCGCGTCACCGACACTCCTCATCTTCAGGCCGACGGGCTTAGCTGACGGATTCGCGCGAGAGAGGCCGCGCTACGGCCGGACGGCCGATTCACCCCAACGGTTGGTTCGCCCGCTCGCCGTCAAGACGACGGCGACTCGGCAGATGTTCAAACGACGCTGCGTAGTATAAGCACGCGTCCGAACGCGTCTCAGCCGCCGGCTTCTGCGGCGCGGGTGCGCGCGGCACGTTCGCCGTCGTCATGGTCTCGGGCGGCGCGCCAGAAGAAGAAGCTCAACGCGAACGCGAGGACGAAGAAGTCCAGGCTCAGCATCATCCCGCCGGCGAGCATCAGCGGAGCGCCCAGGTCGGCGAGCAGCAGGTGCTGCGCCATGTGCGCGCTCAGCAGCTCCTCGCCCAGGCCATCGACCGGTGAGACGAGCGCGATCGCTGCGAGCGTGAGCCCGCCCCACCACGCCGCCTGCTGCCAGCGCCCGATGTGGAGCCCGCTCAGTGTTCCGGCGGGCCGATGTCGAGGAGCTCGGGCCCGTGTTGGTGGTCGACCTGCAGCGTCGTGTGCTCGATGTGGAACCGCTCCGCGAGCAGCAGCTCGAGCTCGCGCCTGCGGCGATGGCAGTCGTCGCCCTCGCGGACGAGGACGTGTGCCGCCAGCGCCGGGAACCCCGACGTGACCTCCCAGATGTGCAGGTCGTGCACCTCGACCACACCCGGATGGGCGGCCAGCGCTCGACCGAGCTCCTGCGTGTCGACGCCGCTGGGCGTCCCTTCGAGCAGGATGCGTCCAGAGTCCCGCAGCAACCGCCACCCCGACCGCAGCATGAGGCAGGAGACGACGAGCGCGGCGATGCCGTCCGCCTGCTCGAAGCCCGCCAGCACGATCGCGACGCCGGACGCGACGGCGGCGACCGAGCCGTAGAGGTCCGTGATCACGTGCGCCATCGCGCCCTCCACGTTCAGGCTGCGCCGCTCGCTTCTCGAGAGCGCCCAGGCGGCGCCGACGTTGGCAAGTCCGCCGATGACGCCGACGACGATCACGAGGCCGCCCTCGACGTCCGGCGGCGCGCTGAGGCGCCGCAACGCCTCCACGGCGATGACGCCGGCGAGCACGAGCAGCGACGCGCCGTTGGCCTGCGCGGAGAGGATCTCCGCACGCCCGAGGCCGAACGTGTAACGGCCGGAGGGTGGCCGCGCGGCCAGGGAGGCGGCGAACAGCGCGAGCGCGATCGAGCCGGCGTCGGTGAGCATGTGCGCGGCGTCGGACAGCAGCGCGAGCGAGGAGGCGACGATGCCCGCGACCACCTCGACGACGAAGAACGTGAGGATGATGCCCAGCGCGATCGCGAGCCAGCGCCGGTCGGCGGTGGCCGTCACACCGTGCGAGTGGGCGTGGTCGTGGGTCATGGGCGTGGAACTACGCAGCGTAGTTCAACGTCATGTGGTCCGTCGACCGCTACGTGCGTGGCCGGAGTGCGCGCTTCACGCGACGCGTCGCGAGCCAGGCTGGGCTTGCGACGATCGATACCGCGAGCACGCAGACAGGAAGCGAGGAGATCGGCATTTCGGGGTGGCTCGGGACCACGACCAGGAGCAGCGCGACCGTGACGAGCGCGCCCAGCGCCAAGGCGGCGAGCGCGAGCAGGATCGGCGGGAACCGATCCGGCGTCGCCTCGCCGAGCAGGTGGTCCACGCGTTCCGGCGCGACCGCAGCGTCCTCGTCGAACACAAGGAACGCGCTGGCGAGCGGGCCGGGACCGCCAAGCGATCGCACCGCCGCAGCGTCAGCCGCGAGCTCCGCGAGCACCGCCTGCCGCCGCCCGAGCCCGCCGACCGCTGGGATCACGCGAAGCGAGGACGTCAGCGCGCGGCCGGCCAGGAGCCGAAGAGGATCCAGCCGGTCCGCGTGGTGGCCCTCGTGGGCGATCACGGCCCGGAGCTCTTCCGCCGAGAGCCGCTCGAGCGTGCGCTGCGAGATGTAGATCCGCGGACGCAGGAGGCCGGCGCAGAACGCGGCATATCCGGCTCCACGAACCACGACGACCTCACGGCCGTCGACCATCGTCGTCGCGACGCAGTCCAGTCGCCGTACGAATCCGCGCTGGGCGATCACCTGACGGCCGGCCGTGTACACGGCGAAACCCACCGCGGTCGCGCTGACGCCGGCGAGCGCGAGCATGGCAATGCCCTCGAAGTGCACATCCCCGAAGCGCAGCCGACTGAGGGCGAGCAGCAACGCTGCGGCATGGAAGCGGATCGCGTCGAGCATCACGACGACCGCCGCGGCGGCCGCAGTCAGCCCGAGCAGCGCCACGACGAGCTCCAGGCGCCGGATGCGCTCGGCGTCAGTCACGTTGCGCCAGCCGCCGCAGCTTCTGGCGTCGGCTCCGGTCCAGCTTGGCCACGTGGGCGGCGAAGTGCGCGAGCGCGAGGTCCCCGTACTCGGCCACGAGCGTCTCGACCTGCGAGCCGGCGCGAGCGTCCATGTACTCGTCGCGGGTGAGCGCGGCGACGTAGTAATCGCTCCGGCCGCGCCGTTCCTTCTTCAACAGCCCTTTCGTGCGGAGCCGCGACATCACCGTCATCACCGTCGAGTACGCGCGCTGCCTGTCCGACCGCGCGTTGAGTTCGTCGCGTACGGCGTGCACGGTGACCTCGCCCGAGGCCCAGACCTCCTCCATCACCTCGGTCTCGAGCTCGTGCAGCGGCGGAGGGGCGGAGTCGACCACGGCGGGACAGGCTAACGCGGACGGAGGCGGCTCACGGGCGGACCTCCAGCTCACCGACGGGCGTGCCGGAGTGCTCCAGCTCGATCTCGAAGATCCCGGTGATGTCTGCCTTGAAGCTGATCACCGCCTTGCTGCCGCCCTTCACGTCCTTGGACTTGTCGTACCCGTGCACGTGGACGTCCTCATCCACGTCGGAGGCGACGGCGAAGCGCACCGTGTCGCCCTGCTTCACCTTCAGGCGGCGTGGATTCTCAGCCGACAGCGTCGGCACGGGCGGGCGTGGCTTCGGCGTGGCGGTCGGCTCGGGCGCCGTGTCGTCGGCCGGTGTCGCGGTCGCCGCGGGCGTCGGGCTCTCCACCACCGCGGCCGGCGTCGACGGCTCGGAGTCGCCGCCCGCTGAGCCGATGAGCACGATCGCCACGACGGCGGTGACCAGCGCGAGACCAAGCAGGGTGAGACGTTGGTTCTTCGGCATCCGGAAGCAGTCTAGAGTTCGAACGACGCAGCGTAGTGCGGACGACCGCGCGGACCGCGACTAGGTCGCAGGATTCGTTGCATGCTGGCTCGAGGCGATGCGTCGCGCCCGGCAGGTCCTAGGATGCGCGGCCGGATGCCTCGACTACGCCGTGTAGTTCTGGTGGCGGCGATGCCGCTCGCCCTCTGGATGTTCATCCCGGTGCTCTCGGACGGTGCGCCGCTACAGAGCAACATCGACGACAAGCG
>DATHJG010000639.1:0-4176 GCA_035489875.1 Solirubrobacteraceae bacterium
GGTTGGCGGCCGGGACGCGCACGTCCTCCAGCACGGGCTGTCCGGCGGGCGAGCCCTTGCCGAAGCCCGTGCCGCCGTGCTCCTCGGCGAAGGGGAGCGCGAGCAGGTCGTGCTCGGCGAACAGCTCCCGGATGTCCCACGGGTACTTGTCGCGCTCGTCGATCTCCGCGGCCCGCGGCCAGACGCGCTCGCGCACGAGCTGGCGGATCGTGTCGCGCAGGGCCAGCTGGTCGTCGGTGAGGGTGTACTGGAGCGTCGCTTGACCGACCCTCGCAACTATGCGACCATCCAACTATCGGTAGTCCAACTATTACCACCGACCCCTCGCCGCCACCGCTGACCACGCTGTCCGGCGAGCCGGTGCGCGCGCTGTACGGGCCCGACGACGTGGGTCCGTTCGAGGAGCGGATCGGCCGGCCTGGCGAGTATCCGTTCACGCGCGGCGTGTACTCGTCGATGTATCGCGGCCGGTTGTGGACGATGCGCCAGTTCGCGGGGTTCGGGACCGCGGAGGAGACGAACGAGCGGTTCCACTACCTGCTCGATCACGGTCAGACCGGGCTCTCGACCGCCTTCGACATGCCCTCGCTGATGGGCCACGACTCCGACTCGCCACGGTCGCTGGGCGAGGTCGGTCGCGAAGGGGTCGCCGTCGATACCGCAGTCGACATGGAGACGCTGTTCCGGGGCATCGACCTCGGCGAGGTGACCGTGTCGATGACGATCAACGCGCCGGCGGCGATGATGCTGGCGTTCTACGTGGTGGCCGCCGAGCGCTCCGGTGTCCCGCCCGCTCGGCTCGGGGGCACGATCCAGGCCGACATCCTCAAGGAGTACATCGCGCAGAAGGAGTGGTGCTTCCCGGTCGACCCCGCGATGCGCCTGCTTGGGGACATGATGGAGTGGTCGACGCGCACCATGCCGCGCTGGCACCCGGTCTCGATCTCGGGCTACCACATCCGCGAGGCGGGGTCGACGGCCGCCCAGGAGCTGGCCTTCACGCTCAAGAACGGGCTGACCTACGTCGAGCAGCAGGTCGCTCGAGGGCTCGACGTCGACGACTTCGCTCCTCGGCTCAGCTTCTTCTTCAACGCGCAGATCGACTTCTTCGAGGAGATAGCGAAGTACCGTGCGGCGCGGCGGATCTGGGCGCGTGAGCTGCGCGACACGTTCGGCGCGAGGAACCCCAAGAGCTGGTTGATGCGGTTCCACACGCAGACCGCGGGCGTGTCGCTGACCGCCCAGCAACCGCAGGTCAACATCGCACGCACGGCGATCGAGGCGCTCGCCGGCGTGCTTGGCGGCACGCAGTCGCTGCATACGAACTCGCACGACGAGGCGCTCGCGCTGCCGACGGAGGACGCGGTGCGGCTCGCGCTGCGCACGCAGCAGGTGATCGCGCACGAGACGGGCGTGGTCAACACCGTCGATCCGCTGGGCGGCTCCTACTTCGTGGAGGCGCTGACAGATGAGATCGAGGCGCGGGCGTACGAGTACTTCGCCAAGATCGACGAGCTGGGCGGGATGGTGGAGGCGGTCAAGCGCAGCTACCCGCAGCGGGAGATCGCCGATGCGAGCTTCGAGCTGCAGCAGGAGATCGACGCCGGCCGCCGCGTCGTCGTGGGCGTCAACCGCTTCACCGAGGGCGACGACGGCGAGACGGAGATCCTGCGCATCGACGCCGCGCTCGAGCGCAAGCAGCTCGGACGCCTGCAGGCGGTCCGCGCGGGCCGTGACGGCGCGGACGTCGAGCGCACCCTCGCAGCCCTGCGCGCAGCCGCGGCCGACGACCGGCTCAACCTCATGCCGCCGCTGCTCGACTGCGCCCGCGCGCACGTCAGCGAGGGCGAGATGGTCGAGGCGCTCCAGCGGGTCTGGGGCGACTACACCGAAGTCCCGGTCTTCTGATGCCGAGCGCGGGCATGGAGGTCATCTACACGGGCCTGCACCAGACGCCGGAGCAGATCGTGGAGACCGTGCTCCAGGAAGACGCCGACGCCGTCGGGCTGTCGATCCTGTCCGGTGCCCACATGACGCTCGTGCCGAGGGTCGTGGAGCTGCTCCGAGCCCAAGGCGCGGGCGACGTGGTGGTCACAGTGGGCGGCACGATCCCGGCGCAGGACATCCCCGAGCTCAAGCAGCTGGGAGTCGCGGAGGTGTTCACGCCCGGAGCGCCCACGTCGGACATCATCACGTTCGTCACGCAGCGCGCTGCGCGCGAGTAGCGCGACCGCCGATGGCTTCGCGAGAATGCGGTCGACATGTCGACGAGCCTCCGTTTCGATCCGATCGCCGAGGCCGAGCGCCAATGGGAGGCGAACTGGGGCCGTGATGCCGTCGCTTCGATGGCTGCCGTCACCTCGATCATGCGGGTGCAGCAGATCCTCCTGGCTCGTCTGAACGCCGCGCTGCGGCCGTGGGGCCTCACGTTTCCCCGCTACGAGGCGCTGCTGCTGCTGCACTACAGCCGCAGGGGGTCGCTGCCGCTGGGCAAGATCGGCGATCGGCTCCAGGTCCACCGGGCGAGCGTGACCAACGTGATCGATCGCCTCGAAGGGCAAGGCCTCGTCCGCCGTGTCCAGCACGAGACCGACCGGCGCGCGGTGCTCGCCGAGATCACGCAACAGGGCCGCAAGGTGGCGCGGGAGGCGACGCTGGTCCTCAACGAGCAGCGGTTCGGCACCGCGCCGCTGCGCGACGAGGAGCTCGCGCAGCTGTCCGCGCTGCTGCGTCCCATCCGGGTGGACGCCGGCGACTTCACGGAATGACCTCGCGGCTGGCGCCGGAGCCCACGCGCCGTCCGGGGCGTTCGAGGATGCTCACGACCGCGGCCGCCTCCTCACCTCCGATGTGGCCGCCGGCGTTGTGCGCGAGGGCGAGGCGCGCGTCGCGGACCTGGCGCGCGCCGCCGCGCGCGCGGAGCTGGTCAGCCAGCTCCACGAGCTGGGCGCAGCCGGTCGCGCCCAGCGGGTGGCCGCGACTGAGGAGACCCCCGCTGACGTTCGTCGGTATCCGGCCGCCCACGGAGGTCTCGCCGGCGCGGACGAGGCGCGCGCCCTCGCCACGGTCGGCGAGGCCGAGCTGCTCGAGCACGATGAGCTCTGCAGAGGCGGCAGCGTCGTGCAGCTCGAGGATGTCCAGGTCAGCGGGTCCGACTCCGGCCCGCTCGAACGCCCGATGCGCGACGCGGCGCGTCAGATCGCCGGCCCCGGCGGACCCGAGCTCGCACGCGCGCAACCGCGGCGCCCGCGGTGCGTTCCGCCGGGCCCAGCGGTCGCCGGCCAGGACTAGGCACGCCGCGCCGTCGGTGATCGGCGAGCACATCGAGAGCGTGAGCGGCCCCGCGACCGTCCGGTCCCCGAGCACCTGCTCGACGCTCATGGCACGCCGGAACTGCGCGCGCGGGTTGAGCGCGCCATGGGCGCGGCTCTTGGCCGCGACACGAGCGAAGTCCTCGCGGGTGGCGATGCTTCGCTGCAGGTACTCCTCCGCATCGCGTGCGTAGATGTCCATGAAGACGTTTCCGACGTGGTTCTCGTCGTCGCCCAGGACGTAGTCGGCGAGTCCGTGCTCCTCGAGGTCGAGTCCGGCGGCGAGTGCCCGCGCGACCCGTCCCCTGTCGCCAACGGCCATCTTCTCGGCTCCCACGACGAGCACGAGGTCGTACTGGCCCGCGACGATCGCATGCATCGCGACATGGACAGCGGTCGAGGATGACGCGCACGCATTCTCGACGTTGACGACTGGGATGCCCCCGAAACCCAGGTCGCGCAGGAGGACCTGGCCACGGACCATCTCCTGCCCGGTCAGGAGCCCGGCGGACGCGTTCCCGAAGTACACCGCAGGGATCTCGCGGACCGTGACGGACGCATCGGCCAGCGCATCTGCGACGGCCTCGGCAACCAGGCTGTGCAGGCTGCGGTCGCGGTGCTTGGCGAACGCGGTGATGCCTGAGCCGACTACGACGACGCCCGACACAGTGCCGTCCTCAGCCGCTCGACAAGAACGGTATGGCTTCCGATAGTCGGAGGGTCACACATCTGCTGCCATTCCACAACCCGCAAGTGGGCCGTGGAACGACTGCGGCTTTCCAAGCTGCGGCCGCCATTCAGTGGGGGCGCCATGGTAGCATGGCAACATGGAAGTGTGGTACCATGGTAGTCGTGAGCGGAGGGG
>DATHJG010000640.1:0-5649 GCA_035489875.1 Solirubrobacteraceae bacterium
CACCGCGGCGTCCGTGTAGAGGATCCCGAGCGGCGCATCGATCAGGCCCACCCCCGTCAGCGCGTCGTTCACGACCCCTTTGCGCTGCAGCAGGATCGTGAACGCGTAGTTGCGCACGACGATGCTCGTCCACACCGGGAAGAGCACCGCCGACCACAGCAGGAGCCGCTTCCACCGCGACCGCGTCGAGCGAAGCTCCCACGCGACCACGGCGCCGATCGCGAGCGCGAGGACGGTGACGATCGCGCTGACGCGCAGCGTGGTGAGCAGCGCGCGCACCGACGCCTCGTCGCCGAAGAAGCTCTGGAACCGCTGCAGGCCGAAGGAGCGGTCGCTGAGCGCGACCCAGAAGACGCGCGCGATCGGCACGACGAAGACGAGTCCCAAGAGGACGGCCAGCGGCGCCACGAGGAGCGCGCCGGCCCCCCGCCCGGGCTCGGGCCGCCATCTCGCGCGCGGGCGCGTGCGCGGCTGGACGGCGCTTGGAGCGGCCATCGGTTGCCTACTTCCCGAGCCAGGAGTTCCAGCGCGGGAACAGCTGCGCGCGGTTGGCGGTCATCCACGGGACGTCGAGCCGCACCGACTGCCGGAGGTTGTCGGGGTGCGTCGCGATCGTCCGCGCGACGTCGTCGGGCAGGTGCTCGAGCGCCTTTGGATTGGCCACGCCGTAGTGCATCTCCTGGACCCACTCCGCGCCCTCTTCAGGGTGCGTTGCGTACCACTCGAGGAACGCGAACGCCTGCTTGGGGCTGGGAGCGTCCTTGGGGACGACGAACATCTCGCGGTGGACCGTCGCGCCCGTGTGCGAGATCTCGACGTCGAGCCCCTGCTGCTCGAGCTGGTAGGCGCGACCGTCCCACATGA
Organism: Solirubrobacteraceae bacterium; assembly: GCA_035489875.1. GTDB lineage: Bacteria > Actinomycetota > Thermoleophilia > Solirubrobacterales > Solirubrobacteraceae > DASQMT01. The sequence goes on from DATHJG010000640.1 coordinate 865, forward strand.
TCGCCATGCCCACCTCCTCGTCGCGGAGGATCTGCTGGGACTGGTCGCCACTCGTCCACCAGACGTCGACGTGCGACTTGATCGCGTCGAGCTTGCGGTAGGCGCGCGCGACGTCGACGGGGAACAACTGATCAGGCGGGACGCCGTCGGCCTCCAACGCGAAGAGCAGGTTCTCGACCCAGCCGTCGCCGTACATCGCGCGCGGCCCCGGGAACCCTTTGGTGTCCCAGAACTCGGCGGGCGTGCGCGGGCAGCGCTCGACGACGGCGGGATTGCAGACGATGACGTCGGCGTAGTCGGCCACCGAGACGCCGTAGTCGCTGACGTTTCCTGCGCCGACGGCCTTGACGATCCGCGCGCGGACATCGGCCGGGAGTTCTTGCAGCAGCCCGTTGCCCGCGAGGACCTCAGCATCTGCCTCGTCGGGGTTCAGCACGTCCCACTGGACGTTGCCCGCCTTGGCCTGCGCCTCGAGCTTGGCGACGAACTCGCCCGGCGCATCGGCGGTGCGGAACGTCGTGCCGGTCTCGCGCTCGAACGGCTTTAGGAAATGCGCCACGTCGGCCTTCGTATAGGCGCCACCCCACGTCGCGAGCGTGATTCCTCCGCCCTCCGCGCCATCACCGCCGGCGGCGGCGCCCGGTGCGCCGCTACCACCGCCACAGGCGGCTGCGAATACGCCGAGCGCGAGCGTCGCCGCGAGCGCACCCGCGGGCCGGCTGATGAGTCTGGTCATCGCTCCTCCTGGTCTGGCCCTCTGCCGCTTGCAGTACTAACTGACGTTAGTTAGTGTGTCAAGTCATCGATGACCCGAGGAGGAGGAATCGTCTTGAACTCCGTCGTGACCTACGACGCGGCCGCCGCGGTCGGCACCATCACGCTCAACCGCCCCGAGAAGCTCAACGCGTTGAGCAAGGCGGTGGTCGCCGGGCTCCACGAGGCGCTCGACCTCGCGGAGCGCGACGACGACGTGCGGGTCGTCGTCCTCCGCGGCGCGGGTCGGCACTTCTCGAGCGGCTTCGATCTGCAGGAGGAGGTGCACTCCGACGTGCGCTCCGCGCTCGACTGGTCCGAGCTGCTCGGCGAGGACATCGAGGCGACGATGCGCCTGTGGTCGTTTCCCAAGCCCACCATCGCGGTCGTCAGCGGCTACTGCCTGGCCGGTGGCTGCGAGCTGGCGATGGCCTGCGATCTCATCGTGTGCAGCGACGACGCGCGCTTCGGCGAGCCGGAGATCCGCTACGGCTCCGGGCCGGTCACGCTGCTGATGCCGTTCGTGCTCGGCCAGAAGAAGACGAATGAGCTGCTGTTCACCGGCGGGCTCCTCGACGCCCGGCAGGCGCTCGACTGTGGCCTGGTGAACCGGGTGGTCGACGCCGACAAACTCGACGAGGCGGTCAACGCGCTCGTCGCGGCGATCACGCCCACGCCGCTGCCGGTCCTGCGGCTCACGAAGCTGGCGCTGCAGCGCGCGTACGAGGCGATGGGGCTCCGCACCGCCGTCGAGGCCAACCACCAGATCTCCTCGGTGCTCAACGCCGCCGAGCTCCCCGAGCAGCAGGAGTTCGACCGCATCGCCCGCGAGCAGGGCTTGCGGGCCGCCCTCGACTGGCGCGACGCGCGCTACGACGACCATGCCCTCCGCTGAGGCTCCGGCGCGCGACGCGCTGCGAGCCGGCGTCGCGCGGGTGCTGGCGCCCGCCTCCGCCGCGCTCGTGGGCGCCTCGCCGCGCACGGCGACCGTCGTCGCGAACGCGCTGCGGGGCGACATCCCGGTGTGGGGCGTGCACCCGCGTCACCGCGAGGTCGCGGGGCTTCCGTGCGTGTCGAAGCTCAACGACCTCCCCCATGCCCCGGATCTCGCCGTGCTGCTCGTCGGCCACCGCCACGTCGAGGCGGCGTTCGGGGAGGCAGCCGCGGCCGGCGTCCGCGCGTTCCTGGTGCCCGGGCTCGGCGCCGAAGCCGGAGCCGACGGTCCACCCGTCGTCGCGCGGCTCGCGGCCCGGGCCGAAGCGCTCGGCGCGACGCTCGTCGGCCCGAACTGCATGGGCACCGCGCGGCCCGCCGGCGCTGCGTTCTGGCTCGGCTCGCTCCCCGCATCGTTCCTGCCAGGACGCGTGTCGCTCGTCGCCCAGTCCGGCTCGATCGCCGAGGCGGCGATCGCGCTCGGGCCGCGGATCGGCTTTCGCCACGTGGTCTCCACCGGCGGCGAGGCCGCGTGCGACGCCGCGGACGTGCTGGGCACGCTCGCCGACGACGAAGGCACCCGCGCGATCGGGCTCTTCCTCGAGACCGTGCGGCGGCCCGCCGCGTTCGTGCAGGCGCTCGAGCGCTGCGCGGAGGTCGGCAAACCGGTGGTCTGCCTGAAGGTCGGGCGGTCGCAGGCCGCGGCGCGCGCCGCCCTCGCCCATACCGGCGCCGTCGTGGGATCGAGCCGCGCGTTCTCGGCGCTGCTGGCCGCGCATGGCGTGATCGAGGTCGACGACGTGCCGGACCTGTTCGAGACGCTCGAGCTGCTCGGCCGCTCGCGCCGCCCGCGCGGGACGCGGCTCGGCGGCGTCTCGGAATCCGGCGGCGAGTCGGCCCTGCTCGCCGATCACGCGGAGGCCGCCGGCATCCCGGTCGCCGCGCTGTCGGACGCGGTGAAGGACGCGCTCCGGAGCGAGTTTCCCAACTACGTCGCACCCGACAACCCCGTCGACGCGTGGGCGATCGATGAGCCCGAGCGGGTGTTCCCGCGTACGCTCGAGATCCTCGCCCGCTCCGGCGAGCTCGACATCATCGTCGCGCAGATCGACCTCGGCGCCCACCGCGGCGAAGCCGAGCAGCGCTGGTGCGCGATGATCGTCCAAGCGCTCGCCGAGGCCGTCCGCGGCACCGACGTCTTCCCGCTCGTGACCACCGTCCACACGAGCGACCCGCCGGCCGACATCGCCGCGCTGGCGCGCGAGCACGACATCTCGCTGCTGCGCGGCCAGCGCACCGCGATGCGCGCACTCGCCGCCGTGGCCGCGTGGCGGCCGGTCCGACGAGTGACGATCGAACCGCACGACCCGGTCGAAGCACCCGAGCTCGACCACGGCGGTGCCTTGCCGGAGCTGGAATCGGGCGCGGTGCTCGAGCGCTACGGGATCCCCATCGCGGCCCGCCTGCGCGCGGCGACGCCGGCCGAGGCGGCGAGCGCAGCTACGGCGCTGGGCTTTCCGGGCGTGGTGAAGGTCGACGGGCCGGCGCACAAGGTGGCGGTTGGCGGCGTCGTGCTCGGCGTGGAGAGCGCCGCGGCCGCGGCCGAGGCCGCGCGCCGCCTTGGCGGACCCGTGCTCGTCGCCCGCCAGGTGCCTGCCGGTGTCGAGGCGTTCTGCGGGATGACGCGCGATCCCGACTACGGCCCGGTGCTCGCTGTCGGCCTCGGAGGCCGCGCGATCGAGGCGCTCTCGCTGGTCGCGGTCGCCCTCGCGCCGATCCACCTCGAGCAGGCCCGCGCGCTCGTGACCGAGGCACCGGGTCTGTCCGACCTCGCCGCGCCCGAGGCGCTCGAGCAGCTCGCCGGGATCGTGGTCGCCATCGGCCGACTCGCTGCCGACTACCCGGCGGTGCAGGCGATCGACGTCAACCCCGTGATCCTGTCCGACCAGGGCGCCGTCGCGGTCGACGCGCTGGTGGATGTCGCTGCATGAACGAATGGCCGTTCGGCGAGGACGCTATCGTCGCCGCCGTGGCGGAGGAGTCCACCAGCGCGACTCTGCCGGAGCCGACCACGAGCGAACGGATCGTGGCGGCCGCCGCCGAGCTCTTCCACGAGCAGGGCTACCACGCCACCACCATGCGGCAGATCGCCGCCCGCGTGGGCATCAAGGCCGGGAGCCTCTACAACCACTTCCCCGGAAAGCAGGAGCTGCTGTTCAGCATCGCCCACGACACGATGGGCGACATGCTGCGCCGTGCCGTTCAGGCCATGAGCAGCGCGGACACGCCCGGCGGCCGGCTGCGCGCGTTCGTGCGGGCGCACACGCTGTACTGCATCGAGGAGCGCTACCGCGCGCGGGTGGCCGACGATCTCCGCGACCTCGAGCCCCACAACCTCGAGCGCGTCCTCGCGATCCGCGACGAGTACGAGCAACTGCTCAGGGACGTCCTCCGGGAAGGCCGCGACCAGTCCGGCTGGAACGTGATCGACGTCCCGATCGTCTCGTTCGCCTTCGCGACGATGGCGAGCGCGGTCTCCGTCTGGTACCGGGAGGGCGGCCGCCTCAGCCCCGAGGAGATAGCCGACGCGTACGCGGAGATCACACTGCGCGCGGTACGACCCAGCGCGGCAAGCTGAACGAGCCAGCGGCCGGATCTGACGGCTCGGACGCGCCACACCCTGTGAGCGCCGCCAACCCAACGTGTCATCCCCCGCGACCGGCACTTCCACGAAGCGCGTCGATCCTCAGCGCCTGAAATCAGCGTCGCTGCAGCACCGACCGTACGCGACCGCGCTGATGCGATGATTGGTCTGACTAGACCACACTTCTGCTCACTTCGAGACGTGTGCCGGGACTTCGTCGCCCGGACGCTGTTCAGCGGTGATCGCCGTACGCGCGGCGTGCCTGATCGGCGCTCATGCGGAGCGAGCTGCCGACGTCCTTCCATGGTGCACCGTGGGCAGTCGCGGAGCGAGCGAGCCGGCCGGCGATGCCGTCGAGTTCGTCGATCGAGGCGCGGACCTCGGCGAGCGCGGCGAGCGCCTGGTCGGGCTCGGGCGCGGCGAGCGAGACGCCGGCGACATTCCGCCCCTCGCGT
>DATHJG010000641.1:0-2072 GCA_035489875.1 Solirubrobacteraceae bacterium
GCGCGAGGGCGCGCTGGAGGCGGGCCTGGTCGCGCTGCCGATCGACGACGGCGGGCTCGAGGTCCGCCCGTCGATCCGCGAGGAGAACCACTACGTCAGCGCGAGCCCGCAGCGGGTGGCGAAGCCGAAGACGATCGAGGACCTCGCGGCGGCGCCGCTGATCCTCTACGACGCGCGCTGGGGTCCGGTCGACCCGATGCGCCGCCAGCTCGCGGAGCGCGCACAGCGGGCGGGCGTCCGGCTCGAGCCGCAGATCGAGGTCGAGTACCTCACGGCGGCGCTCGACCTCGCCGCGCGCCGGCTCGGCGACACGATCGCGGACCCGAGCGTGCTGGTCACGCGCGGCTTCGCGCGCACGCTCTCGAGCGTCTCGCTCGACCCGCCCCTGTACGACACGTTCGCGTTCATCACCCGCCGCAGCGCGCATCTCTCCCCGGCCACGCGGGCGTTCATGGAGCTGGCGGAGAAGCGCGTCGCGGCGATGGGCAGCGGGTCCTAGCCAGATACGATCCGGGCATGTCGCACGATCACGCCACGGTTGCCGAAGAGGAGTACCTCCAGACGATCTTCTGGCTCCAAGAGGCCGGGCTGCCGATGACGGGGGCGAACGTCGCCCGCGCCATGCAGCTCTCGGCGCCGACCGTGCACGAGATGATCGGGCGCCTGGAGCGCGACGGCTACGTCACCCGCGGCGCCGACAAGGCGCTCGCGTTCACCGACAACGGGCGCGAGCACGCGGAGGGGATCGTCCGCCGGCACCGGCTGATCGAGCGCTTCCTGACCGACGTGCTCGGGATCCCGTGGGACGAGGTGCACGAGGAGGCCGAGCGGCTCGAGCACGCGATGTCACCGGTGCTGGAGGCGCGCATGCTCGCCGCGATCGGCGACGCCAAGACGTGCCCGCACGGGCATCCGATCCACGTCGGGGAGCGGATCGTCGGCGTGCCGCTGGCCGACGTCGAGGAGGGCGCGCAGGTGCGCATCCTGCGGTTCGAGAACGAGGCCGAGGACCTGCTGCACTACCTCAAGGACTCCGGCATCGAGCCCGGGTTGAAGGGGACGCTGACCGACTCCGGCGACGACCACATCGTCGTGGCGCTCGACGGGCGGACCTGCGAGGTGTCGCGCTCGGTGGCCGAGACCGTGTCGGTCATCGCGAACCCGTCGCCCCCGCCCCGCACCGCGCTGCCCGAGCAGCTCGTGCTGTCGAAGGACCGCTACGGGCGCTAGCACCGGTGACGCTCAGGCAGCGACACCCAGCGAGCGCGCCGCCTCGGCGAGCCGCGTGACGCCCACGTCGATCTCCTCCGGCGTCACGCCCGAGTAGGCGAGGCGCAGCGTGTTCTCGCCCCCCTCGAGGAGGAAGTCGGTGCCCTTGACGAACAGCACGTCGCGCTGCTTCGCGGCGGTCTCCAGCTCGGCGACGTCGACGCCCTCGGGCAGCTCGACCCACATGAAGTAGCCGCCCGACGGGGGCGAGAAGCGCGCCTCGGGCAGCTCGCGCTCGAGTGCGGCCACGAGCGCGTCGCGCCGGTCGCGCAGCGCGTTCTTGACGGTCTCGATCGCCCCGTCCATGCGCCCGGAGCGGGCGAACTGGTTGACGATCGACTGCGCGACCATGTTCGGCGAGATGTAGGTGTTCGTCGCGATCCCCTGGATCTGCTTGATCACCGCCTGCGGGCCGACGAGGTAGCCGACCCGGATGCCGGGGCAGACCGTCTTGGAGAACGACGACGCGTAGACGACCTTGCCGGCGTCGTCCTGGGAGAGCATCGTCGGCAGCGACTCGCCCTCGAACCGGATCGCGACGTAGGGGTCGTCCTCGAAGATCGTGAAGTCGTGCTCCGCGGCGAGCCGCAGCAAGTCGGCGCGCTTGCCCGCGCTCAGCGTGTAGCCCGCCGGGTTCTGGAAGTTGGGGATGATGTGCGCGAGCTTGGGCTTGACGCCGGTCTCGAGCAGCGAGCGCAGCGCGGCGGTGTCGATCCCGTCGGTCTCGAGCTCGACCATGTGCACGTCCGCCTCGCGGTTGCGGAGGTTGAGCAGCGTGCGGTCGTAGGTCGGCGACTCGACGA
>DATHJG010000642.1:0-4040 GCA_035489875.1 Solirubrobacteraceae bacterium
GCGCGGCGCCGACGGGCAGCCGTACCGGCGCAAGGAGGTCGTGCTCGCCGAGCGCCAGGCGGAGCGCACCTTCGGTGCGGCGCTCGCCGGCGCGATGAGCCCCGGTGCGAGGCCGGCGGGCGTCGAGGTCGCCGCGATCGCGGAGGACCAGACGCCGCTCAAGCAGGTCTACGACCCGAGCCACCCGGACGCCGACGCGAACGGCTACGTGCAGATGCCGAACGTGGACACGGTCGCCGAGATGGTCGACCTGATCTCCGCCCAGCGCGCCTACGAGGCCAACGTGACGGCGATGCAGGCGGCCAAGCAGATGTTCTCCAAGACGCTCGAGCTGCTGCGCTGATGCCCGTCGATCCCTCGATGGCCGTCCGCGGTGCGGAGTGGCAGATCGCGCCGCTGGAACCGGCCCCTGCGCAGGACGCGGCCGGGACCGGGTTCGGCGGCATGCTGGGCAACGCGCTCGACTCGCTCGCCCAGACGCAGACCGACGCCGCCGCCGGCGCCCAGGCGCTCGCCGCCGGCACCGCGCAGGACCCGACCGCGGTCGTGATGGCCGTCGAGCGCGCGCAGCTCTCGATGCAGCTCGCGTCGCAGATCCGCACCAAGCTGGTCGAAGCCGCCCAGGACATCTTCCACACCCAGGTCTGACTCGATGCCCTCGTTCGCCGACACCATCATGAAGCTGCCGACGCGCTCGAAGGTCGTGCTCGGCGCGGGCGCGTTGGTCGTCGTGCTCGTGCTCTTCTTCATGCTGCAGCTCGCCTCCGCACCGTCCTACACGACCCTCGTCTCCGCGCTCGACCCGGCCGACACCGGCAAGGTCACCACCGCGCTCGACGATCAGGGCATCGCCTACGAGCTGCGCGCCAACGGCACCTCGGTCGCGGTCGAGAAGGCCCAGGTCTCCCAGGCGCGGATCGCGCTGGCGAGCGCCGGGGTCGCGGCGTCGGGCGGCGCGCATGAGGGCTACGAGCTGTTCGACAAGCAGAAGCTCGGCGCCTCGGACCTCCAGCAGAAGGTCACCCTCCAGCGCGCGCTCGAGGGCGAGATCGCCCAGACGGTCGAACAGGTCGACGGCGTCTCCGGCGCCAAGGTCCAGCTCGTGCTGCCCGAGGAGTCGCTGTTCGCCGACGAGGCCACGCCGGCCACCGCCGCGGTCATGCTGACCGGCGCCTCCGACGCGCTCGAGCCGGGCGCCGTGCGCGGGATCTCCCAGCTCGTCGCCTCCTCCGTCAAGGGCCTGAAGACCGACAACGTCACGATCACCGACGGCGCGGGGCAGCTGCTCTGGCCGCAGGGCGACGACGCGGGCGGCGGCGGCGCGGCGGGCTCGGGCAAGCAGGCCGCGCAGACCCGCTACGAGCGCCAGCTCCAGGCCAGCCTCGACGCGCTGCTCACGCAGACGCTCGGCCCCGGCAAGGGGCGCGTCCAGGTCAGGGCCGACCTCAACGTCGACAAGACGACGCGCGAGGAGCTGACCGTGACCGGGAAGGCCGTGCCGCAGAAGCAGGTCAAGGAGACCGAGAAGCTGCGCGGCGGCGGTGCCACCGCCGGCGGCACCGCGGGCACCGGCGGAAACATCCCCACGTACTCGGGCGGCGCGGCCGGCGGGAACGCGAACTCGCGCTACGACCGCAGCAGCACGACGGTCGACAACGTCGTCCCGAAGACGATCGAGAAGACCGACGTCGCGCCCGGCGCGGTCAACAAGCTGCAGATGGCGCTCGTCGTCGACAAGAGCGTCCCCCCGGCCGACTTCGCGGCGATCCAGACCGCCGTCAAGGGCGCGTCGGGCTTCGACGCCAAGCGCGGCGACGTCTTCGAGGCCGCCCAGGTCGCGTTCGCCAAGCCGCCGGCCGAGCCGAAGGCCGGCCCGGTGCCGGTCGGCATGCTCGGCCCGCTGAAGTGGGTCGGCCTCGGGCTGGCGACGTTGCTGTTCATGTTCTTCATGGCCCGCAGCCTGCGCAAGCGCGAGGGCGAGGCGCTCGCGTCGCCGAGCTGGCTGACCGAGATCGAGCAGCCGGTGTCGCTGGCCGAGCTCGAGGCGCCGCGGAACCCGCGCCCGGAGCACCCGACGCTGGTGCTTCCGCCGCGCGAGCAGGACCAGGCCGCGCAGGCGCTCGAGCAGCTGATGGATCGCGAGCCCGATCGCGTGGCCGCGCAGGTGCGCCAGTGGATGGCGGACGACTAGCGCGATGAGCGCCGCCATCGAACAGCAGCCGCCCGCGAAGCAGGTCGCCGGGCCGCCCAAGGTCGGCGGCTCGCGCGGCGTCTACGCCGACCACAAGTCCCTGCGCGGGATCCAGAAGTGCGCGGTGCTGATGGTCGCGCTCGGCGAGGACAGGGCCGCGGCGATCTTCCGGCATCTCAACGAGACCGAGGTCGAGGCGCTCTCGCTCGAGGTCGCCAAGGCGCCGAAGGTGCCGTCCGACGTCGTGAGGGGCGTCATGACCGAGGCGGTCGAGACCGTGCTGGCGGAGGACTACCTCGCAGAGGGCGGCGTCGACTACGCGCGCTCGCTGCTGCAGAAGTCGCTCGGCGCCGAGCGCGCGGACGAGATCATCTCCCGCCTGGCCGCGACGATCGAGCGGCGCCCGTTCGAGTTCCTGCGCCGCACGCCGCCCGAGCAGATCCACGTGTTCCTGCGCAACGAGTCGCCGCAGACGATCGCGCTCGTGGTGGCCAACCTGCACACCGCGCTGGCCGCGCAGGTGCTGTCGCTGCTCAGCCCGGAGGAGCAGGCCGACGTCGCGATGCGCGTCGCGCAGATGGGCGAGACGCGGCCCGAGGTCGTGTCGCAGATCGAGTCGGTGATGAAGCAGAAGCTCTCGAACGTGATCGCGCAGGATTACTCCTCCGCCGGCGGCGTGAAGTCGCTCGCCGACATCCTCAACCAGTCGGACCGCTCGACCGAGCGCAACGTGCTCGACCAGCTCGCGCAGGCCAACGGCGAGCTCGCCGAGGAGGTGCGGCTGCTGCTGTTCACGTTCGAGGACGTCATCAAGCTCGACGACCGCTCGATCCAGATGGTGCTCAAGGAGGTCGACCAGAAGGACCTCGCGATCGCGCTGCGCGGCGTGTCCGACGACGTCCGGCACCGGATCTTCTCCAACATGTCCGAGCGCGGCGCCGAGCTGCTGCAGGAGGAGATCGACTTCCAGCCGCCGCAGCGCCGGCGCGTGGTCGAGGAGGCGCAGGGCCGCATCGTCGGCGTCGTGCGCCGGCTCGAGGAGGCCGGCGCGGTCGTCATCTCGCGGGGCGGCGGCGGCGGCGACGACGAGCTGATGTGATGGGATTCCCACCCCCCACCCCCAACACCACCGACTTCGACTTCGCTCCGCTGGAACCGTCGCCGGTCGCGGTCGCGGCGCTGACACACGAGGGCGACGCGGCCGCCGAGGCGGCCGGCGTGCTCGCCTCCGCGTATGCGGAGGCCGACGCGATCCGCGCGCTGGCACACGTCGAGGGCCTGGCCACGGGCCGCGACGCGGCGCTCGCCGAGCTGGCGCCCGCGGCAGCCGCGCTGGACGCGGCGGCCCGCGCGCTGCGCGACGCCGCCGCCACGACCGCGGAGCGGCTGGAGGCGCAGGCGGTCGACCTCGCGCTGTTCCTGGCCGAGAAGGTCGTGGGCGCCGCGGTGGCCGCCGATCCGGCGCTGGTCGTCGAGGCGGTGCGCGGCGCGTTGCGCGGCCTCGTGGAACGCGAGCGCGTGACCGTGCTCGTCCATCCCGACGACCTCGAGCTGGTACGCGACGCGATGGACGGGCTCGTCGCCACGCTGGGCGGGATCGAGCACTACGAGGTCCAGGCCGAGCGGCGGGTCGCGCGCGGCGGCGCCGTGGTGCGCACGCCCGACGGCGACGTCGACGCGCGGCTGGACGTGAAGTTGCAGCGCGCGCGCGAGGTCGTCGACGCGGAGCTCGGCAAGGCCTGATGATTGCCGCGCTCGACAAGGCGACCACGGCGCTGCGCGACGCCGACCTGCTGCGGCGACACGGGCGCGTGCGCGACCTGATCGGCCTGATCGTCGAGGCCACCGG
>DATHJG010000643.1:0-5003 GCA_035489875.1 Solirubrobacteraceae bacterium
CGCTCGCCGTGTTCCTCGTGAGCGCCGCGGCGCACGCGGGCATCGGCCAGGGCGCGGCCGGCCTGCTGCTCGCCGTCGCGAGCCTGACGGCGGTGCTCGCGCGGATCGTCATGGGCGATCTGGCCGACCGCCGCCAGGCCGAAGGCCTCGGAATCGTGGCCATCCTGCTCGCCGTCGGCTCGCTTGGGTTCCTCGGCCTGACGTCGTCCGTGCCGGCGCTGTTCGTGGTCGCGAGCCTGCTGGCCTTCGCCGCCGGCTGGGGCTGGCCAGGGCTGTTCAGCTTCGCGATCGTGATCCGGCATCCCCACGCGCCCGAGGTCGCCACCGCGACCACGCAGAGCGGAATGTATCTCGGCGCCGCGTGCGGGCCGGTGATCTTCGGAGCGCTGGCGACCCTTTCCTACGGCGTCGCGTGGACGGTCATGGCGTCCGCGCTGCTCGCGGCCGCCCTCATCACGCTCGCCGCACGCAGCGCGCTCGCGCCGCCGCCCGCGCGCCCGGCCTGAGCGTCACGTTGACGATGATCGACTCGAACCACCGACCGCTTCCTCGTCAGGAGCTCGTATTCTCCGCAATCCGCAGGCACCTGCCCTCTCGCGGATACTGCGGATTCTCGCCGCGCCGGGCGCGCGTGACGGCATCGCGCACGGCCTCATAGTCCGCGCTCAAGCGAGCGTCGTCGCTCGCCCGTGATACGCGCCGTTGGGCTCAGGGGTCGGCCTGGGCCCGACCGCGACCACCGGTGCGGCCATGGGGGACGATAAGGATACGCGGGGGGTGATAGCGACGTCAGGGCGCGACAAGACCGTCGTGCGCGCTGTGCGCCGGCGTGTCCGGTCGGTGTTCGCAGGTCGGCGTTGCCGAGCGGGCGACGTTCGTGAACGCGCCGCGGGATCTGCGATGCTCCGCGCACATGCTCGGCGGGTTAACGGTCATGTGTGAAGTCCGGCATCGACGACGGTTCGGGGGCGGGGCGGTCGCTGCGATCCCGCTGCTCGGGGGCATCTCGGGGGCGCGAGTCCCCGCGATTTGGCTCAGCAACGGGGAGTGTTCCGGCCTTTCGAAGCTATTCCCACCACCTAAGCGCACCGGATAGTAGAGCGAGGCGCGTGCACCGAGCGTGCACCCAGTGCTCCTTACGGGTGGCAACGCCTCGAAACGCCTCCAGCACGATGCGTCGGCTCGTGAGCGCCGAATCCGACCTCGCGCGACTGCCGGGAAGCCGACGCCGGCGAGTGCGTCGCGGTCGTGCTCGGCGAGTACGCGCGCGGGCCGCAGCCATTCCTCGATCCGTATCAGGTGGGGTGGGTCCGCGGCGCGCAGGTCGCCCGGCCCACAGACGGCCGACGGCGACGGCGGCCACGGCGAGGCGTCGGCGTACGAGTCCGTCGCCTGCGTCCAACGTGCGTCCAACGCGATCACACTCGCGGGCAACTGCGGCGTAGTCCGGCGGCCGAGTCCACAGACGAAACGCCTGGAACTTAGACAAGCTTGTGCCCGCGCCTGCGCGCGCGTTAAAGCGCGGGACGTCCATGGTAAGAAAGGGTCGACGGTTCGAGTCCGTCAGAGGGCTGAGGGAGAACCCGCTGGAAACGGAGGGTTTCTCGGTTTCTCTGGGTTTCTCCTTGCCCGCACGCCGACTCGGATCCCGTCATTGCGGTGCGTCGCGTCCACTCCGCGTCCATCAGCGGCGGGAACGGTGTCGAGGGTCCATGCTGGCGTGCTCTCGAGCTCCGGGAGGATGCGCCGTGGCGGATGCTGACTCGAAGAGATTCGTCGGCGCGCTCGTTGAAGCGAGGCGGTACCTCGGCAGCGCCTTGCGTACTCGATGGTATGGACGGGCCAGCGGGCGGCAGCAGGGAGGCCTTGCGGATGAGATTGCGCGGACGTCTTGACGCGCTGACGGCCGCCGTTGGAGGAATCACCAGTGTGGTCAGCAGCGCGAGCGTCCTGGCCGCTGATCGCCTGCTGTCCTGGCTCGCATGCAGGAAGGAGGCGTCAGGGTCGTCGCGTGAGGTGGCCGGCCGGGAACGGCCGAACTGATCGCGCACGAGCCGCTGTCGCTGACCGTGCGACGTGGCCGCGGGACCCCAGGAGAGCTCGCATGATCATTGATTGCGACACGCATAACAACCCGAGTCCATCGGCGCTCGCGCCGTTCCTCCCGTTGAGGTGGGCGGACTATCTGGCGGCCTACGGCCTCAGGACGCCTGGCGAGCTCGGCATGGTCCGCGCTCGCTGGATGTCGTGCCGCGCCGACGCCTGGGGCCCGAACGGCGAGCCGCCCGGGACGGACCTCGCGGTCTTCCAGGAGCAGGTGTTCGGGGATTGCGGCGTCGACATCGCGATCCTCAACTCGATCATGATGAGCGCGCAGATGTTCACCGGCGGCAACCAGCCGCAGGAGTTCACCAACGCGCTGATGACCGCCGCCAACGAGTGGGTCGCCAACACCTGGCTCGCTGAGGAGCCCCGTCTGTACTCCGCGATCTGCTCACCGCACGAGGACGCGGAAGCCGCCGCAAGGGAGATCCACCGCTGGGGTGACGACGACCGCTTCGTCCACGTGCTGCTGCCGTTCCGGATGCAGAAGCCGATGGGCAACCGCACGTATTGGCCGCTGTACGAGGCGGCGGTCGAGCACGACCTGCCGGTCTCCACCCATCCGGCGACGATCGGCAACAACCTCGTCACCGGCGCGGGGTGGGTGTCCTTCTACTACGAGGACCACACCGGCCTGCCGCAGGCGCTGTTCAACCAGGTCGCCTCGCTGATCTTCGAGGGGGTGTTCGATCGGTTCCCGAAGCTCAGGGTCATCATCCAAGAGGGTGGCTGGTCGTGGGTCGCGCCGTTCGCGTGGCGCCTGGACCGCGCGTTCGAGCAGCACCATGCCGAAGTCCACCACCTGCAGCGCAGGCCGTCGGAGTACATCCGCGAGCACTTCTGGTTCACGACGCAGCCGATCGAGGAACCGGAGCGCCCCGCGCAGTTCGACGAGGCCCTCGCCGCATTCGGGATGCCCGAGCGGTTGATCTTCTCGACGGACTATCCGCATTGGGACTTCGACAGCCCCGACGGCGCGCTGCCGGCGAGCATCGACGCCGAGCTCCGCGACATGATCTTCTCCCGCAACGCACTCGCCCTGTACCCGACGATCGCCAAGCACCCGTCGGTGGCGGCATGAGCCTGGGCACGGACACCACGAGCGCGACGCAGCTCGTCCCTTCGGGCTGGGACGGACCCCTGATCGATGCCGACGTCCACGTCAACGTGTCGTCGATCGAGCGGCTGGCCGAGTTCATGTCCGACCACTGGCGCGAGTTCGTTCGCGAGGCGGGCTTTGGCGGCCCGTTCGGTGTCGCAACCATCTATCCACCCGGCGCACCGACCACCGTGCGCACCGAGTGGCTCCCCGCGGACGGCCGGGCGCCGGCGTCCGACCTCGCGCTCCTCCGGCAACAGGTGCTCGACGCCGGCGGTGCCGAGCACACCATCCTCAACTGCTACTACGGCATCGAGTCGGTCCGGCATCCAGACCTGGGGCTCGCGCTGGCGCAGGCCGTGAACGATTGGTTGATCGCCGAGTTCCTCGACCGGGACGACCGGCTGCGCGCCTCGCTGGTGCTGCCCGGCCACGACCCGGTCGCCGCGGCGCGTGAGGTCGACCGCGTAGGCGGGCACCCAGGCTTCGTCCAGGTCTTCCTCCCCGTCCGCTCTGCCAAGCTCTGGGGCAACCGGGTCTGGCACCCCATGTTCGAGGCGATCACCCGGCACGGTCTGGTGGCCGGCATCCACAACGGCGGCATCCCGGACGGCCCTCCGACTCCGACGGGCTGGCCGTCCTGGTACGTCGAGGAGACCGCCGGGGACATCCAGGTGTTCATGGCGCAGATCACGAGCCTGATCGGCGAGGGGCTGTTCGAGAAGTTCCCGACGCTGGAGGTCGCGATCCTCGAGGGCGGCTTCACGTGGCTCGGCCCGCTGATGTGGCGCCTCGACAAGGAGTGGAAGGGCCTGCGTCGCGACATCCCGTGGGTCAAGCGCCCGCCGTCGCAGACCGTCCGCGAGCGGATCAAGGTGTCCGTCCAGCCCCTCGACCTCGGGCCGCCGGAGCACTACGCGTCCGTGGTCGACTGGATCGGGTCGGAAGAGATGTTGATGTTCGGTTCCGACTATCCACACTGGCACAACCAGGACGCGGCCGCCCTGCTCGCCGTCCTGCCCCGGGAGGTGCACCGCAAGGTCATGGCCGACAATGCCCGTTCGCTCTACGGGCTCGCGGAGCGCTGACGATGGCGAAGCACGTGATCGCCCGCGTCGACGAGATCCCGGAGGGGGGACGCCTGATCGTCGAGGTCGGCGGGCGCTCGATCGGCATCTTCAACGTCGACGGGCGCTTCTACGCCCTGCTCAACCGCTGCCCGCACCAAGGGGCGAAGCTGTGCCGCGGCTCGGTCATCGGCCGCGTGGAGGCCGACGGACCCGGGAACCTCACCTACGACGGGACGCGGCGGATGGTCCAGTGCCCGTGGCACGGCTGGGAGTACGACATCGAGACGGGCCAGTCGTTCTTCGACTCGACGGTCCGTCCGTACCCCGTCGGCGTCGAGGACGGCGGCGAGGTGACCGCGGAGGTCGAGGCCGGCGAGGCTGTGCCGCTGGAGGCGCCGCCGCTTCTGGGCATCGGCACGTCCGCACCGACGCTGAAGGCCGGGCCGTTCACGGCGGAGACCTTCCCGGTCCTCGTCGACGGCGAGTACCTCGTCCTCACCCTTCCGGGCCGCGGTCGCCGGCGCGAGGCGGGGGCGGCGGCCGCGGCGTGACGGCGGCGACGAACGAGCCGTCCGCCCGGACGGCGGTCCCCGACGTCGAGCAGCACCTGCAGCTGATCGTCGCCGATCACCGCGAGATCGCGGCCGGCGTCGTGTGCCTCGAGCTGACCGGACCGGACGGCGCACGGCTCCCGGCCTGGTCGCCCGGAGCACACATCGACCTCGTGCTCG
>DATHJG010000644.1:0-16989 GCA_035489875.1 Solirubrobacteraceae bacterium
AACCTCGAGCTGGTCGGACGGCTGTACGGAGTACGGCGCCGCGAGGCGAGAGCGCGCGCCTACGAGGTGCTCGAGCGCCTCGGGCTCGTCGACGCCGCCGACCGCCTCGTGCGCACGTACTCGGGCGGGATGCGCCGCCGCCTCGACCTCGGCGCCAGCCTCGTCGGACGCCCGCTGGTGCTGATCATGGACGAGCCGAGCACCGGCCTGGACCCGCACGCCCGGATCGAGCTCTGGGGCCTGATCGACGAGCTGGTCGAGGACGGCACCACGCTGCTGCTGACGACGCAGTACCTGGAGGAGGCGGACCGGCTGGCGCATCGCGTCGCCGTGATCGATCGCGGGAACCTGATCGCCGAGGGCACCCCGGATGCGCTCAAGCAGCGCGTCGGCGGCGACGTCCTCGAGGTGCGGCCGACCCGCTCGGCCGACCTCGAGCGGCTCGTGGGCCTGCTCGACGGGCTCGGATCCGGTCAGCCGGTGGCCGACGTCCGCGATGAGCGCGTGACGCTCCCGACGGCCCAGCGCGTGGAGACGCTGCTCATGGCCGCCCGCCGCATCGAGGAGGCCGGCGTCGCCGTCGCCGACATCGCCGTCCGCCGGCCGTCGCTCGACGACGTCTTCCTGACCCTGACGGGCCCCGGGGGCGCCCCCCCACTGGAAAGATCGCGGCCGATGCCGGGGGAATCCCCGGCATCGCAGGCGCCGGAGTTCCGGCGGGCGACGGCATGAGCGCGCGCTCATCCCACGCGGTCATCGTCCGCCCGCGCCCCCGCGGGGTCTTCACGTTCGTGCCCGACACGCTGCTGCTGACGCGCCGGCACCTGCTGCGCACCGCGCGCACGCCGCAGATCATCGTGCTCTCCGCGATCACGCCGATCATGTTCGTGCTGCTCTTTCGCTACGTGTTCGGCGGCGCGATCCACGTCCCGGGCTACGCCAGCTACGTCGATTACCTGATGGCGGGCATCATCGTGCAGACCGCGCTGTTCGGCGGCTCGTCCTCCGCGGTCGGGGTGGCCGAGGAGCTCTCCGAGGGCATCACCGACCGCTTCCGCTCGCTGCCGACCAACCGCGCGGCGATCCTCGCGTCGCGCACGCTCGCCGACATGATCCGCCTCACGTACACGATGGCCCTCGTGGTGACCGTCGGCCTGCTGGTCGGCTTTCGCATCCACACAGGCGTGACGGAGACGATCGCGGCCTTCGGGATCGCGGTGCTGTTCGGCTATAGCTGCGCCTGGCTGTTCACGCTCCTGGGCCTGCTCGTACGCGACGCGGAAACCGCCGCGCTCGCCGGCTTCATGCTGACGTTCCCGCTCGTCTTCGCGTCGTCGGCGTTCACGTCCACGGCCACCATGCCGGACTGGCTGCGCACGTTCGCCGACGCGCAGCCGGTCACGCAGGTCGCGAACGCGCTGCGCGCGCTCCTGAACGGCGGCGCGGCCGGGCCCGCCGTGCTCCACGCGCTCGCGTGGTCGGCGGGCATCCTGATCGTCGCCGCGCTGCTCTCCACGTGGCGCTTCCGCAAGGGCTGACCCGTGCGATGATGGCCGCCTCCCCACGGGTCGACCCGTTCCGAGCGAGCTACGCCGTTCCGGTCGCGGGCGGCCAGTTGCACGTCGCCCGCGCGGGCCCGGCGCCGGGCGACGCCGACGCGGTCGTGCTGGCGGTCCACGGAATCACGGCGTCGCACGCGGCCTGGCGCGGCGCGGTGCGCGCGCTGCTCGAGCGGACCGACGCCTGCGTGCTGGCGCCCGACCTGCGCGGGCGCGGACGCAGCGCGCAACTCCCGCCGCACGACCGCTTCGACGCCCACGTCGACGACCTCGTCGCCGTGCTCGACCGGCTCGGCGTCGAGCGTGCGCTGCTGGTGGGCCACTCGATGGGCGCCTACGTCGTCGCCCGCCTGGCGGCGGACCATCCGGACAGGGCGTCCGGCGTGGTGCTCGTCGACGGCGGCCTGCCGCTCCCCCCGCTCCGCGCGGACCAAGATCCCGACGAGGTGCTCGAGAAGACGCTCGGCCCGGCGCTCGCGCGGCTGCCCATGACGTTCGAGTCGGCCGAGCGCTACGTCGAGTTCTGGCGCGGGCACCCGGCCTTTCGCGATGCGTGGAACGACGACATCGACGCGTACGCCCGCGCGGATCTCAGCAGCGGCCCGGGGCCGCTGCGGAGCGTGACGTCGGAGGCGGCCGCCCGCGTGGACGGCGCCGCGCTGCTCCTCGACGTGCCGACGCGCACCGCCCTCGAGCGCGTCCGCGCGCCGATCCAGCTGCTGCGGGCGCCGCGCGGGCTCCTGGACGACGAGCACGTGATGATCCCCGACTCGGTTCTCGACGACTTCCGCGCGACGCGGCCGGAGGTCGGTGCCGAGCTCGTCGAGGACGTCAACCACTACACGATCCTGATGGGCGCGGGCGCGCCAACCGTCGCGGCCGCCATCGCACGCGGACTCGCGGCGGGCCCGACCGGCGGCGGCTCCGCCCGGCCTGATCGGGACGAGCGAGCAGGCTCGCGATGACCGGTGCGCGCTCGTCGGTCGAGTGGCCGCGCCGGGCGTACAATCGGGTGTTGCATCGCATGCCCCCCGAAGACGACATGGTCCGGACGCCCAGGCGGCGTCGCGGCCGGTCAGCTCACCAGCTGCGTCACCGCGTTGTTCGTCGTTCCCGGGGGCGCGATTGACATGCGCGACACGGTGACCACCGCTCGTCTGTCGCGCGTCGTTCGCTACCGGCGCTGCGAGCGCGCGGTGCTCGACCGCCTGCTCGACGACCTGCGAGCCGGGAGCAGCGGCGTCCTGGTCGTGCGCGGCGAGTCGGGGATCGGCAAGACCGCGCTGCTGGAGTACGCGGTCGAGCGTGCGTCCGGGTGCCGGATCGCCCGGGTGACCGGCGCGGAATCCGAGATGGAGCCGGCATTCGCCGGCCTCCACCGGCTGTGCCGCCCGATGCTCGATCGGCTCGACACGCTGCCCGCTCCCCAGCGCGACGCGCTCAGCGCTGCGTTCGGCCTGGGCGGCGGCGTGGCGCCGGACCGCTTCCTGGTCGGTCTGGCGGCACTGGACCTGCTGTCCGAGGTGGCCGTCGAGCAGCCCGTGCTGTGCGTGATCGACGACGCGCAGTGGCTGGACGCGGAGTCCGCGCAGGCGCTGGCATTCGTCGCCGACCGGGTGGACGGGGCCGACTCGGTCGCGCTGCTCTTCGCGGTCCGTGAGCCGATGGACGAGCTCACCGGGTTGCCGGAGCTCGTCGTCGAGGGGCTGTGCCCCGGCGACGCGCGCGAGCTCTTGAAGTCGGCGATCGACGGGGGCCTGGACGACCGGGTGCTGGACCAGGTCGTCGCGGAGACGCACGGCAACCCGCTGGCGCTGCTCGAGCTCCCGCGCGACCGGTCGCCGGCCGAGCTGGCCGGCGGCTTCAGGCGGCCCGCCGTGGCGCCGCTCTCGAGCCAGATCGAGGAGAGCTTCATCCGGCGGTTGGACATGCTGCCGGACGAGACCCAGCGGCTGATGCTGGTGGCGGCCGCCGAGCCGCTCGGCGAGCCGCGGCTGCTGTGGCGCGCGGCCGGGCTGCTCGGCGTCCACCCCGGCGCGGCCGCCGGCGCCCAGGCGGCGGGGCTGCTCGAGCCCGGCGCGCGGGTCCGCTTCCGCCATCCGCTCGTGCGCTCGGCGGTGTACCGGGCGGCGCCGCCGGCCGCACGGCGACACGCGCACCAGGCGCTCGCCGACGCGACCGACCCGAAGGTCGACCCGGATCGGCGGGCCTGGCACCGCGCGGCAGCGGCGCCGGACCGGGACCAGGACGTGGCGGACGAGCTCGAGCGCTCGGCCGGACGCGCGCAGCGGCGCGGCGGGTTCGCAGCCGCCGCCGCGCTCCTCGAGCGGGCCGCCACGCTCACGCCCCACCCCGTGCGCCGCGCCCGGCGCGCGCTCGCGGCCGCGCAGGCCAAGTACCAGGCCGGCGCCCCGGACGAGGCGGCGAAGCTGCTGGTCACGGCGGAGGCGGAATCGCTTGGCGACCGAGACCGGGCGCAGGTGGACGACCTGCGCGCCCGGATCGCGTTCAGCGGCAGGCGCGGACAGGACGCACCGCCGCTGCTGCTCGGGGCCGCCCGGCGGCTGGAGCGGCTCGACGTCCGGCTGGCGCGCGCCCGGTACATGGAGGCGATCGAGGCGGCGACGTACGCCGGCCGCTTCGGCAAGGGTCGCGGGATGCTCGAGGCGGCCGAGGCCGCGCGCGCGGCACCGGCGCCGCCGGAGCCCGTGCGTGCCGTCGACGTGATGCTCGACGGCTATGCCGCGCTGTACACGGACGGTTTCGCGGCGGCGGCGCCCGCGCTCGAGCGAGCGCTGGGGATGCTGCGCCAGGATCCGGAGCTCCGCTGGCTGGCGCTGGGCTGCCGCACGGCCGCGGAGCTGTGGGACGGCGAGACCTGGCTCGACCTCGCCAGGCAGCAGATCCGGCTCGCGCGCTGCGGCGGCGCGCTCGCGATGCTCGCGCCCGCCGTCTACTGGCTCGCGACCGTCGAGGCGCTGTACGCCGGGAACTTCCCGGTCGCCGGCGAGCTGATCGACGAGGCCCGCTCGATCGCGCGCGTGACCCACTTCCCCGGCATGACCTACGCTCCGCTGGCGATCGCCGCGTGGCGGGGAGACGAAGCGGAGACCGCCGCGCTCACGAAGGACGCGGTGCGGGAAGCGAAGGAACGTGGCGAGGGCAGGGCGATCACGCACGCGGAGTACGCGACCGCGGTCCTGCAGAACGGGCTCGGCAACCACGACGAGGCGCTGCACCCCGCGCGGCGCGCGTGCGAGAGCGACGAGGTCGTCTTCGCGGCACAGGCGCTCCCCGAGCTCGTGGAGGCCGCCGTTCGCAACGGCGAGCTGGACGTGGCGGGCGACGCCGCTCGCCGTCTGTCCGAGCGGGCGACGCTGAGCGGCACGGAGTGGGCGCTCGGCATCGATGCACGCTCGCGCGCGCTGCTCGCCGTCGGCATCGCCGCCGAGCCGCTCTACCGCGACGCGATCGACCGGCTCCGGCGCTGCGACGCCGTCGTCCACCTGGCGCGCGCCCACCTGGTCTACGGCGAGTGGCTGCGCGGGCAGTGCCGCCCGCTCGACGCGCGCGAGCAGCTGCGGGCCGCGCACGAGCTGTTCGCCGCGCGCGGCGCCGCCGGCTTCGCGGGACGGGCCGCGCGCGAGCTGCACGCGCTCGGCGCGCCGGCGCGCGAGCCGCAGGCGCACGGCGCGCCGGCGCGCATGCAAGCGGCCAAGCCGCGCGGCAGGCTGACCGCACGGGAGGCGCAGGTCGCCCGGCTCGCGCGCGAGGGCCAGTCCAACGTGGACATCGGCGCGGAGCTGATCCTCAGCACGCGAACGATCGAGTACCACCTCGACAAGGTCTTCACGAAGCTCCACATCGACTCGCGCCAGCAGATCGCGCACGCGCTCCAGGACTGAGCCCGGATCCACCATCCACGAGAATCGGTGGATCCGGGCTGAGACCAGGGGACGCCGTCCCAACGACCAGCACCGCGCGCGTCGCGTCGGGGCGACCATGTCCGGGCGAGGATCCCGATGACCGGCTTCCCCCTCTTCCCCACGCTGGCATGCACGTGCACGCTGCTGCCGGCGGCGCGGCGGCGCGCCTGCCGTCCGAGCGACCATCTCGTCTGCGTCGTCGGCCGGCATCGCGTTCGCGACGGGTTGAGCAAGCGCTACTGGATCCGATGCCGGCGGTGCGACCTCGAGCGGGGTCCGTACGACGACTGGCAGGCCGCGTGGCTCGACGCGTGGCGCACGCAGATCGCACTGCGCCGGCGTGCGGGCGGCCGCAGCCGGTCGCCCCGTCCGGCATCGAGCCGAGCCGGCGCGTGATCTCCTAGTGGCCCCTAGACCGGCTGGGCGGCGTCGCGTTCGCTGCTCAGGACGCGGTGGAGCTGGTGGCGCGAGCTGATGTCGAGCTTGGCGAAGATCTTGGTGAGGTGGTACTCGACGGTGCGCGGGCTCAGGAACAGCCGCGCCGCGATCTCGGTGTTCGACAGGCCCTCGCTGGCGAGCCGCGCGATCTGGACCTCGCGCGCGGTGAGCTGGTCGCTGGTCTCGATGCTGCGCTTGCGTGCGTGCTCGCCGGTGGCCAGCAGCTCGCGCGCGGCGCGCTGGGCGAACGCCCCCATGCCCATCGCCGTGAGCAGCTCGTGGGCGGTGCGGAGGTGCTCGCGCGCGTCGAGCCGGCGGTTCTCGCGGCGCAGCCATTCGCCGTAGAGCAGATGGGCGCGGGCGAGCTCCACGCGCACGCGGGTGCGGCCGAGCCGTTCGATCGCCTCGCGGTAGAGCGGCTCGGCCGCCGCGTCGTCCTCGCTCAGCAGCGCGCGCGAGCGCGCCTCGATCCCCAGCGCCCACTCGGTGCCGGCGGCACGCGTCGCCTCCGACAGCCGCCGGAGCGCGGGGGCGGCGCGGTCGGGATGCCCGCTCCGGGCGGCCGCCTCGATCAGCTCGATCAGCGCCCAGTTGGTCAGCAGCAGCTCCTCCGGGTACTCCCCGGCCTGCTCGGCCGCGCCGAGCGCCTGCTCGTACCGCCCGAGCCCGTTGCAGAGCACCGCGGTCGCCCACTGTGCGGCGCTCAGCCCGATTCCCTCGCCGCCGGGCATCACCTCCGTCACGATGACCTCGATCAGCTCGGACGCCTCGGCTTCGCGGCCCTCCAACGCGGCGAGCGCCAAGGCCCCGTAGGGCTGGAGGTGGATCCCCGTCGCCTCGGTGACCGCCTCGATCTCCTCGATCAGCGCCGCGGCCGCGGTCAGCTCGCCGGCGGTCAGGTGCACCGCGATGCGCGTGCTGAGGGCGACGGGGAGCACGGTGAGCGCGCCGGCGTCGCGGGCGAGCTCGACGTGGCGCGTCGAGAGCACGTGCCGGGTCTCGTCGTCCCACAGGTCCGCGGCCGCGCGGCAGGCGAAGTTGAGCCAGCGGATCTCCTCCTCCCTGGTGATGTCCCCGCCGCGGAACGCGCCCAGCGCCCGCCGCAGCAGCGGCGCTGCGGCCGCGTGCCCCTCGGTGATGAGCACGGCCAGTCCGTCCAGCACGAGATCGCACGCCCGCGGAGCCTCCGCGGAGGATCCCGCCCGCCCTGCCGCGAGCGCGGCCTCGGCCACCTCCCGCACACCGCGGGCCAGACGGCCGGCGAACATCGCGGCCCACAACGCGTCCAAATAGGTCTCGCGCGCCAGCCGCGCGTCGAGCGACTCGAGCCGCTTGGCGGCCTCGAGCAGGAGCGGCGGAGCGTCGCTGCTGCGGCTGACGGCGGACGCGATCTGCGCGCGCAGCACGTCCACGCGCGCGCACTGGAGCTCGTCGAGCGGGCCTGCCTGCGCCGTGGCCAGCAGCTCCAGCGCCGCGTCCGGCGCGCCGGCGTCGTACTTCGCCTGGGCCGCGGCGAGCGCGCGGGCCGCCCGCCGCGCCGGGTCGAGCGTCAGCCCGGCGGCGCGTTCCAGGAAGGCGGCCGCCGCGGCCGGGCCCCCGCGCGCCTGGGCGCGGCCGGCCGACCGCTCGAGCTCCTCGGCGACCTCCTCGTCGGGCCCGGCCGCCGCCTGCGCGCGATGCCACGCACGGCGGTCGGGATCCTCCTCGCGATCGGTCGCCTCCGCGAGCGCGCGGTGCGCGGCCTGCCGTTCCTGCAGCGACGCCGCCCGGTAGACCGCCGAGCGCACCAGCGGATGCCGGAATCGCACGCGCGCACCGAACTCCAGCAGGCCGGCCTCCGCGGCGTGCGCCGCCGCGGCGTCGACGTCGATCCCGAGCCCCTCGGCCGCACGCCACACCAGCACCGGCTCGCCGACCGGCTCCGCGGCCGCGACCAGCAACAGCCGCTGGCTCTCGACCGGGAGCGCCTCCAGCCGCCGCCGGAAGCTCTCCTCGATCTGCCCCGACAGCGGCGACGCGTCCGGCAGCCCGAACCCACCGGCGAGCTCCGCCGCGGTCACGCCCCGCGGCCACTCCAGCAGCGCCAACGGGTTCCCGCGCGTCTCCGCCACGATCCGATCGCGCACCCGCTCGTCCAACGGCCCCCGCAGCGCCGACCCCAGCAACGCCCGCGCATCGCCGTCGCGCAGCCCCTCGACCGCCAGCTCCGGCAGGCCGGCCAGCTCCCCGCCGGACTCGACCGCCGCGAACAGCAGGCCGACCGACTCCGCCACCAGCCGCCGCGCGACGAACGCGAGCGCCTGCACCGACGCCCGATCCAGCCAATGCGCATCGTCGACCACGCAGACCAGCGGCCGCTCGGCCGCCACCTCCGACAACAGGCTCAACACGGCCAACCCGACCCGAAACCGGTCCGGCGCCGGCCCGACGCGCAACCCGAACGCCACGCCCAGCGCATCGCGCTGCGGACCCGGCAGCCGATCCAGCCGCTCCAGCAGCGGCGCGCAGAGCTGATGCAAGCCCGCGAACGGGAGCTCCATCTCGGACTGCACGCCCGCCGCGCGCACCGCGTGCAGATCCGCCGCCTGCTCGACGACGTAGTCCAGCAGCGCCGACTTGCCCACGCCGGGCTCGCCGCAGACCACCAGCACCCCGCTCCGGCCCGCACGCACGCCCTCCAACAGCCGATCCAGCGTTCCGCACTCACTGCGCCGGTCCTGCAACACCTAGAGGCACCGCCTTGCGCTCAACTCCTCGTCGCGCTGCCCATGAGCGGCCCGACCCGGCACCGAACGTACACCCCGCCCACCGCACTGCCAACTCGGCGGCCACGCCGGTCCGGAGGCCTCGGCACGACCCCGAAATGCGGCAGCCCAAGCCGCAGCTTTCCAGCCTGACGTGCGGGCACTCGCGCGGGTGGTCAGCCGCTCGCCCGAACGTGCTCGACCCGCCGGCGCAGCGGGCGGTTCCGCGTGGCCGTCGCCTACGGTCGTCTCCATGACCGTGACGCGCACGCTCGCCGTGCTCGCGACCGTGCTCGGCTGCGCCGCCCTGGCCGCCGCCCCGGCCGCCCCGGCCGGCCGGCACGCCGAGATCGTGGGCGGGTCGCCGGCGCCGGCGGGCGCCTGGCCGTCGACCGCGTACCTGGAGGGCAGCTACCACGACCGCAAGGGACGCGAGCACGTGTACGCGTGCACCGGGTCGGTCGTGGCGCCCCAGTGGATCGCGACCGCCGCGCATTGCACGTTCGGCAGTGGAGACCGGGCGCCCGAGCGCATGGTGGCGACGCTCGGCGTCACCGACCGCACCGACCCCGCGGGCGAACGCATCGCGGTCGACCGCTTCGTGCCCTACCCGTCCTACGATTCCGCCGAGGCGCGCGGCGACGTGGGGCTGCTGCACCTCGCGCAGCCGACGACCCGGCCGCCGCTGCCGTTCGCCACGACCGATGCGGTCGACGCCGGGCGCTACTCCAGCCCGCGCGGCGTGCCGAACGCGGCCGGCTGGGGCGCCATCGACGAGGACGGAACGCAGCTCCTCCCCCAGCTCCAGGAGGCCTACCTGCAGGTGCGAGCGCCCGCCGCGTGCCGCTCGCTCATCTCCGGCTTCGATGCCGACACGCAGACCTGCGCCGGCACCGCGGGCGCCGCCGGCGCCTGCGTGGGCGACAGCGGCGGGCCGCTCGTCGAGCTCGACCGCGAGACCGGGAAGCCGGCCCTCTGGGGCGTGACGAGCTACGCGCCGGAGCGTCCCGAGGGCCTCGCGACCTGCTCGGTCGACATGCCGGCCGTGTACACCTGGATCCCCGCGTACGCGCAGTTCATCCAGTCCACGCTCGCGAAGCCGCCCACCGCGTCGGGCTCCGAGCCCACGACGGGGTCCGCGCCCGTGCCCGCCGTGGCGCGCCCCGGCGATCGGGCCGCACGGGCTGCGTGCCGGAAGGCGCGGGCGGCCGTCACCGCGGCCCGCAAACACGAGCGCACGGCGCTGCGGCGGCTGCGGGCGGCGCGCCGCCACCGGACCGGCGCAGCCGCACGCAGGCGGACGCGGCTCGCCAGGCAGCGCTACCACGCCGCGCAGGCGCGCCGCCGGCAGGCGGTGGCGACCGCCGCGCGCCGCTGCCGCGCCTGAACGACTCGCACGGCGGCGGGTTCGGGCCGAGGCGCCGGCCCGATCACCCCGCGCGGCGGCGCGATCGCGCGCGGCCGGACGTTCGGGCCGAGTCACTGCCCCTGCGCGTCCGTCTCGGGTGCGATCGGGGCGCGCGGCGGAGCGCCCGCGTGCGCCGGCGACGGCGGCTGGGCTCCCGTGCCGGCGTGCGCCGTCGCGCAGCCGCGGAGCGACGGCGGCGGCGGTCGCGCGCGACCAGGAGCAGGATGCGCCGCATGGCCTCCGCGTAGCGGATCGACGCAAGCTCCTCGCGCTCGAGCGCTGCCGCGTACGCCGCGAACGCGCGCGACCCGTCGGGCGACGGAGCGATCGACCAACGCCGGTACGCCCACTCGACCTCCGCCGACTCGTGGCGCCAGTCGACGTAACGGTCGATCATCTCGTCGAGCACCCCATCGCGAATCCGCCTGCGCATCTCACGTCGAGTCTGGTCGCGCGCGGGCGGCTTCGCATCCGGGACGCACCGGCGTCATCCCCGGGTGGTGCGCGGCGCCGCGTCGACAGGCCCTGGGCATCGCGCGCGGCGCGGAGGAGACCCGTGCGCGCGCCACGACCGTCGCCGGCCGAACCGTGCGGCCGCCCGACCGGCGGGCGCCACGCCCGCTGTTCTACGCGACGAGCACGGGACGGTAGGCGGGCGTCCACATCGCCGCGGCGATCCGGTCGTCCGGATCGCCGTCGACGGTCGCGCGGGCGACGCCGTCGCGCTGCGCGGCGCGTGCCACGGCGGCTGCGACGGCGGCCGACGTGGTGCGGAGGTCGTCGACCGCCGGCAGCAGCGGCGCGCCGGGCGCGCTGACGTCCGCGAGCGACGCGGCGGCGCGCGCCGCGGCGAGCAGCATGCCGTCGGTGACGCGCGTGGCGCGGGCGGCGATCACGCCGAGTCCGATCCCGGGGAACACGAGCGCGTTGTTGGCCTGGCCGATCTCGTAGGTCACGCCCTGCTGGACGACCGGGGCGAACGGGCTCCCGGCCGCGACGAGGGCGCGCCCGCCGGTCCAGCGGATGAGATCCGCCGGGTCGGCCTCCGACAGCGGCGTCGGGTTCGAGAGCGGCAGGATGACCGGACGCTCCGTGTGCGCGGCCATCTCCCGGACGACGTCCTCGCCGAACGCCCCCGACTGCGCCGAGGTCCCGATCAGGATCGTCGGATGCACGCGGCGGACGACCTCGCGCAGGCACACCCCGCCGAGCTGCTCGTCGCGCTCGAACGTCGCCACGTCCGCGACCGCCCGGGCGTAGGGACGCTGGAAGTCGGACATGCAGGCCGCGTCCTCCGTGAGGAGGCCGTTGCGGTCGAGGCACCAGAAGCGCTGCGTCGCCTCCCGCGTGGAGAGGCCGTCGGCGACCATCGCCCCGCACAGCACGTCGGCGATGCCGATCCCCGCGGTGCCCGAGCCGAAGATCACGACGCGATGCCGGCCGAGCGGCCGGCCCGTGGCCCGCACCGCCGACAGGACCGCCGCGAGGTTGACGGCGCCGGTCCCCTGCATGTCGTCGTTGAACATCAGCGCCCGGTCGCGGTAGCGCTCGAGGATGCGGCGGGCGTTGCCGGCGCCGAAGTCCTCCCAGTGCAACAGGGCGTTGGGGAACAGGCGGGTGGCGGTCCGCACGTAGGCGTCGACGAAGCCGTCGTAGTCGGGCTGCGCGATGCGGAGGTGGCCGTCGCCCAGGTAGAGCGGGTCGTCGAGCAGGGCCTGGCGGTTCGTGCCCACGTCGAGCGTCACCGCGAGCACGCGGTTGGGGTCGATCCCGGCCGCCGCCGTGTAGACGGCCAGCTTGCCGACCGCGATCTGCATCCCGCCGACGCCCCAGTCGCCGATGCCGAGGATCGCCTCCGCGTCGGTGGCGACGATCAGGTCGATGTCGTCCGGTCCGTGCCCGGGCGCCGTGAGCGAGCTCTCGATCCACTCGGGGTGGTCGCCCGACAGGTACACGCCCCGCGGCCGCCGGAACTGGTCGCTGTAGTGCTCGATCGCCTCGCCGACCACGGGGGTGTAGACGATCGGCAGCAGCTCGCGCAGGTGGTCGGTGAGCAGGCGGTAGAACAGCACCTGGTTGCGATCCTGCAGCTCGTTGAGCGCGACGTGCTTGGCCAGGCCGGTCGGCTGGAGCCGGTACTGCGCATACACGCGGCGGACCTGCTCCTCCAGCGTCGCCACCCGCGGCGGCAGTACGCCGATCAGGCCGAGCGCCTCGCGCTCGGGGAGCGTGAACGCCGTGCCCTTGTTGATCCGCGGATCGGCGAGTACCTGGCGTCCGCGCAGCGTCGTCCGCCACGCGCCGTCGTCATCGATCCACGCCGTGCGTGTCATGCCTCGCCAATCTCGCCGCGGACGCGGCGCCGCAACACTGGACGCGGGTCGCGGCGTGCCCGGCCCTCCGGCCATGCGACCGCCCGCGCCGATCTCAGCCGAGGACGTAGCGTCCGGGTGCGGCCTCGAGCGGCCGGTGCCGGGTGCTCCCCAGCCTGCCGGGCGGCTCGCGCTCGCCGCCGGAGCGCGAGATCAGCCAGTCGGCGTAGCGCGGCCACCACGAGCCGTCGTGGCTCGTGGCCGCCGCCATCCACTGCTCGGGGTCGCCGTCGGGATCCCCGGTGAAGTAGCGGGCGCGCGGCTTGCCCGGCGGGTTGACCATCGTCTGGATGTGGCCGGTCGAGGTCACGACGACCTCGCTGCTCCCGCCCAGCAGCCGGCTCGTCATGTAGCCGCAGCTCCACGGCGTGATGTGGTCCCTGACGCCGCAGACGACGAAGTTGTCGCAGTCGACCGCGCCGAGGTCGATCGGCGTGTCGAGGATCGTGACCTCGCCGGGCATCGCCGCGCGGTTGTGCGCGTAGATCTCGAGCATCTCGCTGTAGAACTGCGCCGGCAGGTCCGAGCCGTCGTCGTTCCACGCGAGGATGTCGAAGGCCGGGGGGTTCTCGCCGAGCAGCCAGTCGTTGACCACGTAGCTGAACACGAGGTCGTTCGGGCGCAGCCAGGCGAACGTGCGCCCGATCCGCCTGCGGTCGTAGACCCGGCCGGCCGCCGCGTCCCGCGCGACCTCGGCCCGCACCGGCTCCGACCCGAGCATCGCGATCGGATTCGGATAGCGGCTGTCGATCATCGAGATCGCGTACGTCGCCGAGCTGACGGCCCCGGCGTCGCCCGTGGCGGCGAGGTGCCCGAGCATCAGCGCGGTGGTCAGGCCGCCGGCGCAGACCCCCATCAGACCGAGCTCGTCCGAGCCCGAGACCTCCCGCACGACGTCGATCGCGCGCAGCTGCGCGGCCGCGTACTCGTCGATCCCCCAGCCGCCGTCCTCGGGGCCCGGGTTGCGCCAGACGAGCGTGAAGTACTGCATCCCGCGACCGACGAGGTACTCGACGAGGCTGCGGCCGGGAGCGAGGTCGAGGAAGTAGTGCTTGTTGACCTGCGGCGGGATCATCAGGACCGGCCGCGTGCGCACGTGCGGGGTCGCGGGCGCGTACTGGATGAGCTCGAACAGGTCGTCGCGGAAGACGACCGCCCCCGGCGTCACCGCCAGGTTCTCCCCCACCTTGTACGGACGGCGGTCGACCTGGGACGGCATCCCGCCGTTGGAGAGGTCGCGCAGCGCGTTGCGCATGCCGCGCACGAGGCTCGCGCCGCCCGTGTCGAAGGCCCGCTTGAGCGCGGCGGGGTTCCCGAGGAGCAGGTTCGTCGGCGCCGCCGCGTCGGTGATCAGCTCCGCGGCGAGCCGGGCGCGCGCCTCGCGCCGCCAGTCCGCCGGCACGCGCGGGGTGGTCGCGACACGCTCCATCGCGTCGGCCCACACCAGGTACGCCTGCGCCCATCGTCGATAGAGCGGGTTCTCGCTCCACGCGGGATCGGCGAAGCGCTTGTCCTCCGCCGGCACGGTCACGTCGGAGGCGCCCATGGCGATCTTGGCGAACTCGGTCGCGAGGCGTGCGGACTCCTCGAGCAGCGCACGCGGATCGGCGAAATCGGCAAGTGCGTCGAACATGTCCGCCGGTTCTAGCGCCCCGGCCGGGCGATCCCGGGGTTCCCCAGCCTACAGGCACGAACGGGTGGACTGACCCCCTTGCGTGGTCCGCAGGCGCACGCGGCGGCGTAACGTCGAGGACGCTCCATGCGCGGGACGATCGACAAGACGCCAGAGCTCCGGCCGCGACGTTCGGCGAGCGCGGACGCAGCTGCGCTGCGCCACGGGTTCGTCGACGAGGCGGCGGCGTTCGAGCCGCTGCCGCCGTTCGCCGCCGGCGGCGACGCCGCCCCCACACGGCCCTGCGCACTCGCCGAGGCGGCCGCGCTCCGCTGGCTCGAGCAGCAGCCCGACTGAGCCTGCGACGATCGCGTCGGCACGGCCGTCACCGCGAGCAGGCGTCCTGGATCGCCGCGGCGACCTTGTGCGGTCCCGGGCTGTCGCCCATGACCAGCGTGTAGTGGTTGACGCCGGCGACGGCGTCGACGTGCGCCGCGGGGTGCCCCGCCGCGAACGCGCGCAGCTCGTCGGCGGAGATGAGCGGATCGTCGCGGTCGTCGAACAGACCACGCTCCGCGCGCAGCAGGTGCACGCGATCCTGTGCCGGCACCCGGTCGAGCGCCGTGCGGGTCACGTCGTCGAGCACCATCTCGGCGCTGTCGGTCCGCACGGCATCCCGCGAGGCGACGCAGCGGACGGCGTTCCCGTTCTTGACGAGGTCGTACCGGGCGTACTGCTCGATGTCCTCGTTCCACGCGTGTGCGAACGCGGGATGGCTGCGCCACGCTTCGACGTACGCGTGCACCGAGGGGAAGGTGATCCCCAGGCGCATGACGGTCTGCCCGACCGCGGTCCGCATCACGTCCTCGGGATCGTCGGGGGGCGGAAGCGGCAGCCCGGCGTCGAGGAGCACGAGCCCGGCCGCGCGCTCGGGGTGCTCCGCCGCCAGGCGCGCGACGACGTAGGCGCCCAGCGAGTGGCCGACCAGCACGGCTCGTCGCGCGCCGACGTGATCGAGCACCGCGAGCAGGTCGGTCACGTGCGTGGCGATCCCGTAGGGGCCGGGCAGCGTCGCGCTGCGCCCACGGCCGCGGAGGTCGGGGGCCAGCAGGGTCGCGCGGGCACGCGCCGGGAGCTCGCGGGCGACGGTGCGCCACGTCATCAGGGACGCCGTCACGCCATGGACCGCGAGCACGACGCTCTCGGCGCGCTCCGGCGGAGGTCCCGCCCGCGCGACATGGAGCGTGCCGCCCGCCACATCGACGTCGAACCGATCCTCGAACGGGTCGCTCAGTCGTTCGGAAGCGCCGATCATGACGACACGGCGATCCCCGGGCGCGACGTGCCGTCGCTCAGGCGTGCGCGCCGTTGCGGATCACGGCGGCCTGCCCCTGGCCCCCGCCGACGCACAGCGTCGCGATGCCGCGCGCAGCGTTCGTGCGCCGCATCTCGTGGAGCAACGTCACGAGGATGCGCCCACCGCTGGCGCCGATCGGGTGGCCCATCGCGATCGCGCCGCCGTGCGGGTTGATGCGGGCCGGATCGATGCCGAGCTCACGGATGACCGCCAGCGACTGCGCGGCGAAGGCCTCGTTGAGCTCGAAGACGTCGACGTCGGCGAGCTCCAGGCCGGCGCGTGCCAGCGCCTTGCGCACGGCCGGGACCGGGCCGATCCCCATGATCGCCGGCTCGACGCCGACCGAGGCATGGCTCTCGACGGTCCCGAGCGGCTCGAGCCCTCGCTCCGCCGCCGCGCGCGCCGACATGACGACCACGGCGGCGGCGCCGTCGTTGATGCCCGACGAGTTGCCCGCGGTGACCGTGCCGTCCTCGCCGCGGACGAACACCGTGCGCAGCCGGGCGAGCGTCTCCGCGGTCGTGCCGGGACGCGGCGCCTCGTCGTTGTCGACCACGCGGGTCCCGCGCTTCTCGCGCACCTCGATCGGGACGATCTCCTCGCGGAAGACGCCGGCGCCGACGGCGCGCTCGGCCTTCTGCTGGCTGCGGGCGGCGAAGTCGTCCTGCTCTGCACGCGTGATGCCGTAGCGCTCGGCGACGTTCTCGGCGGTGACGCCCATGAGGATGTCGCCGAACGCGTCGGTGAGACCGTCGTGCTGCAGCGAGTCGATCAGCTTCGCATCGCCGAGGCGCGCGCCGAAGCGGCCGCTCGGCACGAGGTACGGGGCGCGCGACATGTTCTCCATGCCCCCGGCCACGACGACGCTCGCGTCGCCGGCCCGGATCATCTGCGACGCGATCGCCACCGACTTCAAGCCGGATCCGCAGAGCATGTTGATCGTGGTCGCCGGGACCTCCTTGGGGATGCCGGCGCCCATCGACGCCTGCCGGGCGGCGTTCTGGCCGAGGCCGGCCTGCAGCACGCACCCGAGCACGACTTCGTCGACGGCGTCGCCGGAGACCCCGGCGCGCTCGAGCGCGGCCTGGACGGCGCGGGCGCCCAGCTCCGTCGCCGGGGTGTCCGCGAACTGGCCGCCGAACGTCCCGACCGGCGTCCTGACGGCACTGACGATCACAGGTTCATCCATGAGCCCGAGGCTAGGCGCGGCCTCGCGCGCGTGCGTCTGGCCTTAGGGACAGCCGCCACCGGCGTGCCGGCCACTCGCCGGAGCATCGCGCTTGCCAGAGTGTGTCCCCTCCGCACGCGAGCTGAGGATGGGCGAGATCCGACGTTGATCCGGAGCCGAACCGCGGCGCTCGCCGCCGCCGCCGCGTTCGCGGCCACGCTGGGGCAGGGCGCGCCGGCGGCCCATGCCGCCGACGCCGAGGCGACGGCCATCGCCGCCGGGCCGGACGCCGCGAGCCTGTTCGTGGGCGGCTCGGCGCAGTTCGCGAACGATGCGCGCTCGGGGGTGGCCGGCCGCTGGAACGCCGCGCGGCGCGGCTTCGACTGGCTCGAGCGGGTGGACGCC
>DATHJG010000645.1:0-2195 GCA_035489875.1 Solirubrobacteraceae bacterium
GCCGAGGGTGTTCCAGCTGAGCACGATCACGTCACCGGGTGCCGTGGTCTGAATCGCCGGGGAGCCGAACCCGCGGGTCGCGAGCACCGCGACGCTCACGGCGCAGAACACGAGAATCAGCAGCGCGACCGAGGCCGTGAAGCGGCGGATCCCGCGGTAGACGAGGGCGAGCAGCGTCGCCGTGACGACGAGCAGGAGCGCGATCGCCACGGCCAGCCCGCGCAGTGACACGACCTGCGCGATCACGGACTGTCGCTCGAGTCCCAGCAGCTGCGGCCAGGCCGCGACGAGCAGCGCGGCGGCGAGTGCGAGCAGCGCGACGGCAGCGAGGATCCGGCGGAACATGGCCCTGCGACGATACCCTGGCCGGATGCCCGGCATCGATCTGCACACGCACAGCAGCGTGTCGGACGGGACCGAGAGCCCGTCCGAACTCATCGCGGCGGCGGTCGCGGCGGGACTCGATGTCGTCGCGATCACCGATCACGACTCGACAGCCGGCTGGACCTCGGCCATCGTCGCCGCCGCCGGAACGGGCATCACCGTCGTTCCCGGACTCGAGCTCAGCACGCAGCTCGACTACGCGAGCGTGCACGTGCTCGGCTACCTGGTCGACCCCGAGAACGACGCGCTCGTGGCCGCGACCGCCGCCATCCGCGAGGAGCGCCTGCACCGGGCGGAGGCGATGGTGTCGCGCATCTCCGCCGACTACGCCCTCACCTGGGACGACGTCGTCGCCCAGACCACCCCCGGCGGAACCGTCGGGCGTCCGCACATCGCCGATGCGCTCGTCGCGCGCGGGCACGTGCCGGATCGCACGGCCGCGTTCCACAGCATCCTGCATTGGCGCGGCGGCTATTACCGCCCGCACGACGCACCGCCGCCGGCCGTCGGCGTACGGCTCATTGCCGAGGCCGGAGGCGTGCCCGTGATCGCGCACCCCGGCGGGCGGGGGCCTGAGCGGCTGTTCACCGGCAAGCGCATCAAGCAGCTCGTCGATGCCGGGCTGTTCGGACTCGAAGTCGACCATCGGGACAACCCGCCCGCGTCACGTCCGCGCTGGCGGGCACTGGCATCCGAGTTCGGTCTGGTGACCACGGGAGCGAGCGACTACCACGGCGAGGGCAAGCCGAACCGGCTCGGCGAGAACACCACGACGCCCGAGGTCTACGACGCGATCGTCGCCCGCGGGACCGGGTCGAAGCCCTTTACCGGCTGAGCGCGTCGAAGCGCGCGCCCTCCGGGCTGCTCGGCAGGAGGGTGAGGACCAGCACGATCAGGCTGCCGAACGAGGGCACCAGCACCAGCAGGTAGAGCAGGCCGCTCAGGTTCGCGTCGTGCAGGCGGCGCACCGTCACCGCGATCCCCGGGACGAGTACGGCCAGGAAGAGCAGGAATCCGACGATGACGAACGGGATGAAGATGGGGCCGGGCGCGGATTCCGCCAGTCCCGTTGTCGGGTCCGTTGACCGCGTGCCGGTCACGGCGCCGAGGATGATGCCCGGCACCCAGATCACCAGCGACACCACCGCGACGAACAGCACGGACCACCAGTACTCGCTCAGGCTCGCGCGGCCGGTGAACACGGCGTACTTGGCGAAGAAGCGTCGGACGGCTTGCGACAGCGACGCGCCGTACAGCGGGCGGTCGAGCGGGGCGGAGGCGGAGGCTGAGGTCATGGTCGTCACGCCGCCGGCGGTGCCGAGCTCGCGCCGGTGCCGGAGCCGCCGCGACGTCGCCGGGTGCGCTTGCGCGGTGCCGCGGCCGAGCCGTCGTGCGTTCCGCCGCCCTCGGCGCGTGCCGCTTCGGCGGCCTGGCCGTCGCGGGGGGCGCCACCCGATCCACTGCGCGTGCGCTGCCGCGGGGGGCGCCCGCCGTCCCGGCGAGCACCGTCGGCCTCTCGCCGCGCGCCACCTTCGGCGCGCGCCCCGTCGCGGCCGTGCGATTCGCGCGGTGCATGCTCGGCGTGCGGGGCCGCCGGGGAGGGCTTGAGCCGTCCCTTGACGCCCTGCGGGATGTCGAGATCGGCGAACAGGTGCGGCGACGACGAGTAGGTCTCGACCGGTTCCGGCTGCCCGAACTCGAGGCCGCGGTTGATGAGCGCCCACTTGTGCATGTCTGCCCAGTCGACGAACGTCACCGCGATGCCCGTCTTGCCCGCACGGCCGGTGCGGCCGGCGCGGTGCAGGTAGGTG
>DATHJG010000646.1:0-4771 GCA_035489875.1 Solirubrobacteraceae bacterium
GCGCGGCGCCCACCTCCGCCTCAGTCGCGACCGCGGCCTGCGCGACGAGACGCTCCGGGGTTCCCGGGTCGGTGGAGACGAGCGCGTCGCCGGAGCGGGTGGAGTCGGCGATCCACACGGGCACGTGGAGCGGTCCGCGCGCGTCGTGGGCGCGCAGCGCGTCGGCGAGCTGGGCGCGCACCGGCGCGCGGCGGAGCTCGAGCACCGGCTCGTTCGCGAACGGCGGGAGCGCGGCCGCGGTCGTCATCGCGGCGTCCTGGCGGCCATCGTGCCCGCGGCTGGCGCGGTCGTCGTGGGCGTGGCTTGCGCGGTCATCGTGCGTCCTTTTGGTGTCGGGTCAAGGTGGCCGGGCGAGCGCCGAATATCCCGTGCACATGCGTGGCTCGGACCGTCTCCTGCGCACATGGCCCTGCGCTGCGGCGGGCGGGGATGCCGGCGTGCGCCGAGTCGCGATCGCGTTCCTCGTCGCCGGCGGGCTCGCCGCGATCGCTGGCACGCTCGTCCCCGACCCCGATCCCAGCGACCATCGTGCCCTGCTGTGGCTCGGGAGCGCGTGCCTCGCGCTCGCCGCCGGGCTCGTTGCCTGGCGCCGTCCGCCCGCGACGGTCCTGGCGTACGTGCCGACGGCGGGGCTCCTGCTGGCCGGCTGGGCCGTAGCCGTCGCGCAGCCGCTCGCGAGCACGCCGACGTACTACCTGATGCCGATCCTCGCCTCCGCGTACTTCGGCACCGTCAGACGGCTCGCCGTCGACCTGGTGGTGTGCGCCGGGAGCCTCGCGGCGGTGCTCGCGCTGTGGGTCGAGCCCTCCGCCCGCACCGCGGTGTGGATCGGGACCGTCATCCCGGCGGTCTGCGTCGCGCTGGTCGTGGCGGGGCTGAAGCGCCGGCTGGACTCCCAGGTCGACGGCCTGCGCAGCCTCGCCGACACCGACCCGCTGAGCGGACTGCTCAACCACGGCGCGTTCGGCGGCGCGCTGGACCGCACGCTCGAGCACCACCTCGCGACCGGCCGCGGCGCGACGCTGCTGCTGCTCGACATCGACCACTTCAAGACGGTCAACGACCGCTTCGGGCACCAGGAGGGCGACCGGATGCTGCGCCTCGTCAGCGACGTGCTCACGGTGCACAAGCGCCGCGACGACCTGCTCGGCCGCGTTGGCGGCGAGGAGTTCGCGCTGCTGCTGCCCGACGCCGACCCGGCCGCGGCGCGCCGCGTCGCCGAGCGCATCCGCGATGCGGTGCGCGCCGCGACGGAGACCACGCCCGCGTCGCTCACGCTCAGCGTCGGCATCGCCGCCCTGTCGCCGTCCGTCTCGTCCTCGCATGCGCTGCTCCATGCCGCCGACCGCGCCCTCTACGTCGCCAAGGACCGCGGTCGCGACCAGGCCGTGACGATCGACCACGCCGCCGCGGCCGCGTAGCGCGCGCTCATCGCACGGCCGCGGCCGGCGCGGCGAGCAGCTCCTCGAGCGGGACGCCCTTGGCCTGGTCGGCGAGGAACGACGCGTTCGACGTGTTCTCAAGCAGCCGGCGCACGAGGTACGCCATGCCGGCGACGAGGTCGCCGACCGGGCAGTACGTGCGCACGCGCAGTCCCTGGGCGGCGATCGCCTGCTGCAGCGGGTCGCCGAGGCCGCGCAGGACCTGCAGCTCGACGTCGCTCCCGTCGCCGCCGCCCAGCTCGTCGTAGGCGATCGCGTGCGCGATCGAGCGCAGGTTGTGCGATGCGATCGCGACCCGCAGGGCGGGCCGTGCGTCGAGCAGCCGGCGCGTGAGCTGCTCGAAGTTGCGGTCCGAGTCGGCCTTGACCTCGAACACCGGCGGGCTCCAGCCGTGCTGCGCCGCCTCGACGATCTCGTGGTCCCAGTACGCGCCCTTGACGAGCCGGACGGTGAGCGGGTGGGCGCGGGCCGCGCCGGCGCCGGCGGCCCAGTCGACCACGCCGTCGAGCGTCTGGGGCGAGTCGCGCAGGTACGCCTGCAGGACCATGCCCGCCGACGGGCCGGCGCGGAACTCCTCCTCCGCCAGCAGCTCGAGCACGAGCTCCAGCACCGCGTCGCGCGAGTCCAGCGACTCCATGTCGATGTGCAGGTGCGCGCCGAGCTCGCGCGCGCCGCGCAGCAGTCGGCGCAGGCGGTCGGCGGCGTCGCGCTTGCCGCGCTCCGGGGCGTCGGGC
This sequence comes from Solirubrobacteraceae bacterium, assembly GCA_035489875.1. Lineage (GTDB taxonomy): Bacteria > Actinomycetota > Thermoleophilia > Solirubrobacterales > Solirubrobacteraceae > DASQMT01. The sequence goes on from DATHJG010000646.1 coordinate 2,177, forward strand.
CGCAGCAGCGGCGTGAGCGCGGAGACCTTGACCGACAGGTTCGCGCGCGGCAGCGGGCCGGCGCCGTCGCGCTCAAGCGCGGAGCGGTCCGGCCAGCCGCGCGTGGCGGCCGCGAGCGTCTGCAGCGCGTCCTCGCAGCGCGCGGCGTAGCGCTCGGCCTCCGCCTGGGTCACGGTCGCCTCGCCGAGCAGGTCGACGGAGCTGGCGACCCCGTCCTTCCAGAGCTCGCGCAGGGTGCCGAGCGCGGCCTTCGGGGTCTCGCCGACGATGAAGCGGTGCGCCATGTGCTTGACGCCGGCGGCCGCGGCGGCGCCGAGCGCGGTGCGCCCCGCGCGCGAGTTGCCCATCCGCATCGCGACGGCGACCGGCGGCGGGGGCGCCTCGACCTCGCCGAGGAAGCCGGTCAGGTGGCGCGCGAGGTCGTCGAGCGAGCGGCAGGCGGGGACGACGTCGACGAAGCGGAACAGCGCGGCCTTCAGCTCGGCGTCCTGCGAGGCGAGCTCCATGGCCTTCTCGTCGGCGGCCTTGAGCGGGTTGCGCATGCCGCCGGGGAGGGCGGCGGCGAGCCGGCTACCGACCGAGAACAGCCGCTGTTCTAACTCCCGGCGCGCAGACGGGAGGCTGCCCTCGCTCACGAGACGAGCCTCGCTTCCGTCAGCCGGACGTCGAGCACCGGGGCTTCATCACCCTCCTCCATGCCGCGGACTCTAGAGCGCGCTCGGACGGCCGCGCCCCCGGGCGAGCGCGCGGCGCCTAGCGGCGGCGCTTGCGCGCCACGATCACCAGCAGCTCCTGGCCCTCGTCCTGCCAGCGCGCCGCCAGGTCGGCGAGCTCGCGGTCGAGCGCCGCCGCGCGCTCGGGCTGGCCCTCCAGGTCGCGGTGGAGCGCGACGAGCAGGGGATGGTGGGCCTTGAGGAGCTCGACGTCGGCGAGCGGGCTCGGATCGAACGGGCGGCGCTCGAACGAGAGCGATTCGACCCGGTCGCCGAAGAGCTCGCGCACATGGTCCTCGTTGCCCCACTCCAGCGGCGACTCGTCCGGGAGCATCGGGCGCTCCTCGTAGCGGGTGACGAGCTCGAACAGGGCGAGCACCGCGCCGGAGGGCGCGACGGCGATCAACCCGATCGTGCCGCCCGGCCGGCACACGCGCAGCAGCTCGTCCGCCACCTTCCGGTGATCCGGCGCGAAGATCGCGCCGACGGCGGAGGTCACGACGTCGAACTCGCCGTCGCCGAACGGGAGCGCCTCCGCGTCGGCCTCGACCCATTCGAGCTCCACGCCGTGCGCGCTCGCCTCGCGGCGGCCGGCGTCGAAGTTCTCGGGCGTCAGGTCGGACGCGACGACGTCGGCGCCCGCCTCGGCGGCGCGGATCGCGACGTTGCCGGTGCCGGCGGCCACGTCGAGCACGCGCTGGCCGGGCGCGATGCCGCACGCCCTGACCAGCAGCGGCCCGAAGTCCCAGATCGCCGCGGTCGCGAACTTGTGGTAGTCACCGAGCGCCCACATCGCCCGCTGGCTGGCCTTGGCGTCACGATCGCCCAGCATGTCTTGGAGGGTGTGGGAGACCGTGGCCCCGGCGGGCTGCCCCGGCGGACCGTTTGCGCTGTCCGCCGGGCCACCTCGGCGCGCACGGGTCCGGCGGCGGCGAGGACTACGCTACGTCGGTGCGCGAGCCCGGACTGCTGAGCGTCGTCGCGCCCATGCACGACGAGGAGGACACCGTCGACGCGTTCCACGCGCGGACGGTCGCCGCGCTCGAGGGGATCGACTTCGAGCTGCTGCTCGTCGACGACGGCTCGCGCGACAACACCGGCGCGCAGCTGCGCGCGCTCGCGGCCGCCGACGAGCGCACCAAGGTCGTCTCGCTCTCGCGCAACTTCGGCCACCAGGCCGCGATCAGTGCCGGACTGGAGCACGCCCGCGGCGACGTCGTGGTGATGATCGACGGCGACCTGCAGGACCCGCCTGAGCTGATCCCGGAGATGCTCGCCGCCTGGCGCCGCGGCGCCGACGTCGTCTACGCCGTGCGCGAGTCGCGCGCGGGGGAGACGCGCTTCAAGATCGCCACCGCCCGCTGGTTCTACCGCGTGTTCGCCAAGCTCGCCCGGATCGAGCTGGCGCACGACTCCGGCGACTACCGGTTGATGGACCGCGCGCCGCTCGACGCGCTGCTCTCGATGCCCGAGCGCAACCGATTCCTGCGCGGGATGACGGTGTGGGTCGGCTTCACGCAGACCGCGGTCACGTACCGGCGCGAGGCCCGCTCGGGCGGGCAGACGAAGTTCACGCCCGCGAAGATGCTGCGCTTCGCGTTCGACGCGATCACCTCGTTCTCGCATGCCCCGCTGCAGGCGGCGACGCTGCTCGGGTTCGTCTTCTCGATCCTCGCGTTCCTGGCGATCCCGCTGACGATCGTCGCCCGCTACGCCGACATCTACAGCCGCGGCGTCCCGTCGACGATCGTGATCATCCTGCTGCTCGGCGGGATCCAGCTGATCACGGTCGGGATCATCGGGGAGTACGTCGGGCGGATCTACGACGAGGTCAAGCACCGACCGCTGTACGTGGTGCGGGAGCGCGTCAACGTGGAGGCGC
>DATHJG010000647.1:0-2661 GCA_035489875.1 Solirubrobacteraceae bacterium
CGCCGCCGATCTGGATGACCGCGAACAGCCCGACGAACGCGATCGTCGCGAGCGCGTTCATGCGGGCGAGGAAGACCACCGGCACCATCAGCAGCCCGTAGGACGGGTTGAAGTCGGCCCGGAACGAGCCCCAGTCGCCCAGCATCGAGACCGCTCCGCTCATGCCGATCAGGGCGCCGGAGGCGGCGAAGGCGATGAACGTCAGGCGCTTGGGCCGCAGCCCGAGGTGGACGGCGGCGCGCGGGTTCGCGCCCATGACGCGCAGGCGCAGCCCGAGCGGGGTGCGCGTCATCACGACGTGCAGCGTGACGATCATCGCGAGGGCGATGAGGATGCCCGCGTGGATCTGCGAGTCGCCGAGCATCGGCAGCCGCTGGTCGAGCGGCAGGATCTCCGTGCGCGGGACCCCCGGCTTGTCGGTGAGGAACGGCCCCTTCACGAGGATGTTCGCGAGGTTGATGCCGATGAAGTTCATCATCAGCGTCGTGATGATCTCGTTGATGCCGTAGTAGGCCTTCAGGAAGGCGGGGATGACGGTCCAGGAGGCGCCGACGACGGCGCCGAAGATGACCATCCCGGTCAGGCCCAGGGTCCTGCCCATGCCATCGACGAACGACGGGGCGACGCCGGCGACGAAGGCGGCGGCGAGCAGCCACTGCCCGTCGCCGCCGATGTTCCAGAGGTTGGCGCGGAAGGCCACGATCAGCCCGCCCGCGAGCAGCAGCAGCGTCGCCATGCGCACGATGCTCTGCTGGAGCCCGAAGTCCGTCAGGAGGCCGTTCTCCAGGATGTTCCCGTAGAACGCGAACGGGTCGCGGCCGAGGACCGCGAGCAGGACGCTGCTGGCGACGATCGCCAGCAGCACCGGCAGGATCGACTGCGCGATCGGCTCGAAGCGAGTCAACGCACGGCGCGGCGCGAGGGGCGCCTGGACGGGCGGCTCGGCCGGGGGTCCCGTCACCAGCTCGGTCATGCCAGCATCAGCTCCCCGACGCGTGCGTGCGCGCCGGGTCCGTTGTCGACGACGCCGGTGAGCCGTCCGCTGGACATCACCGCGATGCGGTCGCACAGCGCGACGAGCTCGTCGAGCTCGGTCGAGATGACGATCACGGTGACGCCCTGCTCCGCCTGCTCGCGGATCTGCGAGCGGACGAAGCTCGCGGTCTTGACGTCGAGGCCGTGGGTCGGCTTGTTGTAGACCACGAGCTTGGGATCGAACGCCTGCTCGCGCGCGAGCAGGACCTTCTGGATGTTCCCGCCGGACAGCGTGCCGAGGTTGGTGTCCACGCTCGGCGTCCGGACCTCGTAGCGCTGCACGAGACCCTGGGCGAACGCGCGGATCTCCTGGTCGCGGATCGCGCCGCGGCGCCAGAACGGGCGCTCGCCGATCCGCTTGAGCACCATGTTCATCGCGACGCTCATGTCGCGCACGGTTCCCTCGTGGAGCCGGTCGTCGGTGACGTACCGCAGGCCGCGGCGCTGCCGGTCGGGCACGCCGAGCTTGCGGATGGAACCGCCCTCCAGCTTGATGTCGCCGCCGGAGCTGGGGCGCTGTCCGGCGATCGCCTGGGCGAGCTGGCGCTGGCCGTTCCCGTCGACGCCCGCCATGCCGAGGATCTCGCCGCGATGGACGTCGAGCGTGACGTCGTGCACGCCGGCCTCGTCGGCATCCCCGTCGACGGAGTAGCCGGTGAGCTCGAGCACGACCTCGCTCGAGACCGCCCGGCGGTGCTCTCCCTCGTCCGGGTGCGCCTCCATCTCGGCGACGCCGGCGAGCTGGGCGGCGCCGTCGCCGAACATGGTGTCGATGATCTGGGCCTTGAGCCGCTCCGGGGTGCGGGCGCGCAGCTCGGCCGGATCGATGCCGCCGACGCGGCGGCCCGCCTTGAGGATCGACACGCGGTCGCCGATCTCGATCGCCTCGTGGAGCTTGTGCGTGATGAAGATGATTGCGATCCCGCTGTCCTTGAGACGCTGCATGACGCGCTGGAGCTCGACGACCCCCTGCGGGGTCAGCATGGACGTGGGCTCGTCGAGGATGAGGATCTGCGTCTCGCGCCAGAGCGCCTTGATGATCTCGACCTGCTGCAGCTGACCGAGCGAGAGCGTGCTCGCGACCGCGTTCGCCTCGATCCGCGCTCCCAGCGTCCGCACGAGCTCGTCGAAGCGAGCGCGCGCGCCGGCGAAGTCGAGCTTGAAGGAGGCGGAGCCCATCATCAGGTTCTCGAGCACGGTCAGCGTCGGCACGAGCGTGACGTGCTGGTACACGGTGCCGATGCCGAGCTCGAGTGCGTGGCGCGGAGAGCGCAGCACCACGTCGCGGCCGTGGATCCGGATCGAGCCGGCGTCCGGCTGGACCATCCCGGACAGGATGCTCATGAGCGTCGACTTGCCGGCGCCGTTCTCGCCGAGGAGTCCGTGGATCTCGCCCGCGTACGCGGACAGGTCGATGTCCTCGTTGGCGATCACGCCGGGGTAGGCCTTCGTGATGCCCCGCAGCTCGACGGTCGGTGACGTCGGGTTCGTCTCGCTCGCGTTCGACGCAGCGGTGAGGTGGTCTGGTGTGCGCATCGGGTGACTCGGCGACCGCGTGCCGGAGCCGGCTCGCGCACGAGCGTCGGCTCCGGCGCGCGCGTTTGCCGCGCGGTCCGGCTACTGCTT
>DATHJG010000648.1:0-10598 GCA_035489875.1 Solirubrobacteraceae bacterium
GTACAGCCAGGCCGTCGCGAGGAGCTTGAGCTTCGCGTCGATGACCGTGACTCGGCGCTCGCCCCCGAGCGAGATCTCCTCGCGGTCGAGGAGCGGACGCGGCTCGTGCCATCGCCTCGGGGGTGGATCCGGCGTGGCCCGGAAGTACATCCACTGGGACGGCAGGAAGTGCGAGTACACCACGTCGATCGGCAGCACCTGCTCCAGGAGCTCGGCGTTGCCGACGCTGTCGAACTCGACGACACGCGTGAAGACCAGCGCGACCTGCTCGAGTTCGAAGGAGGCGGCCTGCCGGACGAGCTCGTCCCCGATGACGGGGAGTGACGTGTCAATCATGAGCCCCGCGGTCCCCTCGGTGAGCAGGAAGCTGTTGAGTGGGACCTGCCCCGCCAGGCCCGGCGCCACCCAGCTGATCAGGCCGTCGTTCTCGACGGTCGCGCCGAGTGCGTACAGCTTGTCCGGGACCAGCGTCTCGATCTGTCCTGCGGTGTCGCCCAATGCCCTCGAGAGTCCTTCCTCGACCGCCGTACGGTCGCCGTCGTCGTTCCGGGCGGACGGTAGTCAGCCATCGCCTAATTGTCAACAATCAGATGATCTTAGGACACACGAGACCGAACAGCTCGGCCTTCGCGCGACCCATCCCGCTGCGGACGCCGTCGCCCGCGCGCGTGCGAGCGTGACCCCTCCCCGACGAGCTCGGTCAGGACGTGGCCGTCCCCGACGATCTCCGAGAGCCTGCGCAAGATCCTGCGTGCGGCCTGCGTCCGGGCCGCGGGTCACTCGCGCGTACCCCAGAGGCTTCGACGCGCCGACTCGAAGTGCTCGTCCAGCAGCGCGAGCGCCCAGTCGCGGTCGAACCGGCGCAGCGCGTCCGCGATCGCCTCGTGCTCTGCGACGAGGTCCTGCCACTCGGTGTAATTCGCCTCCAGCGCCGTCAGGCACATCCGGCTCTCGGCCTCCAGCGTGTGGAACATCCGCAGGAGACGGTCGCTCCCTGCGGCCGCGACCAGGGCGCCGTGAAAGCGCAGGTCGTCGCGGGCAACGTCGTCCCAGCCATCCGCCGCCGCCGCTCGCCTCATGTCGTCGAGGACCTGCTCGAGCGCCTCGATCACGGCGGGGTCGCAGCGTCGGACGATCGAGTTGACCGCCGCCCGCTCGACCGCCGCCCGCGCGAGGTAGACGTCGGCCACGTCGTCGAAGCCGAGCTCGACGACGAACACGCCGCGGTGACGCTCCGAACGGAGGAGCCCTTCCTGGATCAGGCGTTGCATCGCCTCGCGAACCGGGCCCCGGCTAACCGCCAGGTGCCGGGCGAGCCGCGCCTCCGCGAGCTGCAGCCCGGGCGGAAGGGTGCCGTCGACGATCGCGGCCCGGATGCGCTTGGCGATGACGCCGGACGTGGTCTCCACCGCGAGCGGCTCGAGCCCGTCGAACTGGGTCACTCGCCCGCCACCCGGGCGTCGCCGGCCCTGCCACACGGCTCGCGCCGCGTGCGTGGATCGAGCATCCGCGGGACGGTGGTGGCGATGAGACGCCGAACGACCGCGGCTCCATGCGGGCGCCGTCCTCTCTCCTCCGCCTGCTCCTGACGCCCGATCACGGCGCGGAGCGCCGCGCCACCGGCCGAGCGCAGCGGCTCCGGCGGGAGATACGCGGGCGGGCCGGCGGCGAGCGGCGAACGAGTGTCCTCGTCGGCGATCCCGAGGCACAGGCGGCCGAGGATCCGGCCGACGAGCGCGCTTGGCGCCACGCCGTTGCCCGAGAAGCCCGCCCCGTAGAGCACCTCGTCGTGATCCCCCTGCGCTCCGACGAAGGGAAGGTGGCCGGGGGCCCGGTCGACCGGGCCGCCCCAACCATGGGTGATCCGGGCGCCGGCCAGCGACGGAAACCACCGCCGGAAGTCGTCGCGGACCTCCCCGATCGCGCGGGGATCGTGGAAGTGCGCCCGCAGCACCCGCCCGCATGGACCCAGCGGTCCGCCACCGCGCCCGAAGACGATCCGGCCATCGACCGACACCTGCGCGTAGTGCACCATCAGGCGGCAATCGCCGAGCAGCTCGCCGTCGGCCCAGCCGAGCGACGAGATCCGTTCCCCGAGCGGCTCGGTCGCAACGACGTAGCTGCCGACGGGCACGGTCGCGCGCCGGAGTCCGCGCACCTCGCCGATCCAGGCACCCGTCGCGAGCACCACGCGCTCGGCTCGGAGGCATCCCGCCGGCGTGTGCACGACGGCGGGTCGTCCGCGGTCGAGGGCGATCATCGGGGTCGCTTCGTAGATGCGCACTCCCAGCTTCAGCGCAGCCCGGCGCAGGCCGCGGGCCAGCAGCGCCGGTTGCAGCGACGCGCCGTCGGTCTGCCGCACGCCCGCGATCGGCAGCGGCGATCCGGTGCGCGCGCGGATCAGATCGCCGCTGACCTCCTCATAGCGCGCGCCGCGCCCCGTCGCCTGGCAGGCGCGGAGCGCCGGCTTCCACCGGTCGACCTGCCAGGGCTGCTCGGCGGCCTTGACCGCGCCGCGCTGCCGCAGCCGGCACTCGATCCCGTGTTCCGCGGCGAACGCCTCGATGCGCTCGATCGCCCAGGCGGACCGGGCAGCGAGCCGCGGGCCCTCCTCACGGCCGAAGCGAGCGATCAGCGCGTCGAGTTCGTCGTGCCATCCGGTAGCCCAGCCGCCGTTGCGGCCGCTCGCGCCGAAGCCGCACGCCCCACGCTCCACGATCGCGACCCGCAGGCCCGGCGCCTGCTCGGCCAGCTCGATGGCGGTCCACAGTCCGGTGTACCCCCCGCCGACGATGCACACGTCGACTCTCGTCGTCCCGGCAAGCGGGGGACACGGGCGACCGGCGTCATGGGCCATCGCCTCTTCGAGCCACCACACGGAGCCCCCTGGCGGAGAGTCGCGCGAGCGCCGGTCATTTCGTCTGACAGCGCTGGCAGCCACCACGAGGAGACTACCAAGGATTGTCCACAATCAGACGACATATCCGGGCCCGATCTGTCCGCGCACGGCGTGGCAGCGCTCGCGCGAGCTCACCGGTGCGGGCTGCGGTTCGTAAAGGTCGTAGATGACCGGCGCTGCTGCGTGCCGATCTCCAGGATGTCGCCGAAGTCCGCCGTCGTGATCAGCCCGACGCGCCTGAGCAGGCGCTGCACGATCGCGTTCGTGGCGACCCGGTCATCCCGTGCGCGACGTAGTCCAGCGCGTCCGGCTCGATCCCCTTGGACCGGGACGACACTGTCGTGCGCGGCCTCTGGCCCCGAAGACATGAATCATTGGCTGTCGACGCGGGAGCCGCCACCGCACCGGCAACATCCTTGACAACATCCACCCCGTCCGATGCATCCGTATCGTCCGCGCCAACCCATGGATTTGGCTCTACTGCACGCCCTGGACGGATCTGACACCCCGGTTACCAGGTTGAGGCCTGGTCCGGGATAACCGGGTGGAGGTTCGAGTCCTCTTCGGCGCATCGTGGAAAGCCCCGCTCCGGCGGGGCTTTCGTCGTTCTCGGGGCTCCCGCTGAGGTGGGGGGAACATTTCGTGGCAACGCCTACTGGCAAATGGGGAACGGATCCGTTCCCCGTCTGTTCCCCACGAGGCGGAGAGAGCCATGAGCGTGCATTACGAGCCGGACCGAGACCGTTACGTCGTTCGCTGGCGCGAGGGTGGGCGCAACCGGTCGCGACGATTTCTTCGGCTCGAGGCAGCCGAGGCGTTCGATCGCGGGCTCCGCGCGCCGGCGGCGGTTGCGCCCGTTCCAGTGAGCGCGCGGGCCGGTGACGGGATCTATGCGTACGAGACCAGGCAGGCGTCCGGTTTCGTGTTCCGCCAGTCGGACGGATCGCTCTCCACGCGGCGCGGCTAGACAAGCCGCCGTGCGGCCACGACGGCCCGGCGTCACTTGGTCGAGTCGATCGAACGCGGCGAGGTCAAAGGTCGCGCGTGAGACGTTCGGCGGATTCTGGACCCGCTTCCTCGAGGATCGGCGGCCCTACATCACGACGGGCTCGATGGTCGATCTCGAGACGCACGGGCGAAAGCGGTTGCAGCCGGCGTTCGGATCCACCCCCATTGCTCGACTCGACGAGACGGCCGTGCGGCGGTGGATGGCCGAGATGGCGCGTCATGACGCGGTGGGATGACGCGTCCGGGCGCAACCGGACCTTGGAGGCTCCGACGCCGGACCTGATCTGGAGCTCCACGGAGGCCCGAAGGTCCGGGTCGGTCTCGACCGCCGGGCGGCGCGCCACGTGTCAAGCGGACAGTGCCGGCGCCTCCTCGTTCACCGGCGCCTCCTCGTTCACCGGCGGCTCGCGTGAGCTGAGCGTCGCCCCCGCGCTGGCGATCGAGACCATCGCGATCGCGACGATCCCCGTCGTCTTCAGCTCCTGGTCGAGGATCAGGAACCCGAGCAGCGCGGCGATCGCCGGCTCGAGGCTCATGATCACGCCGAACAGCGCGGTCGGGAGCCGCCGGAGCGCGATCAGCTCGAACGCGTAGGGCAGCAGGACCAGGAGCGCCAGCCCGATGCCGACGGCGATGAGCTCGAGCGAGAGCAGCTCGCCGCCCGCGCCGGCGATCCCGGCCGGCAGCGCGACGAGCGTGGCCACGACCAGCGAGACCGACAGCCCTTCCAGCCCCGCCCAGCGGGCGCCGACGCGCTTGGTCAGGAGGATGTAGCCCGCCCAGCACACCCCGGAGACGAGCGCGAACGCGACGCCCACCGCGTCGAGCGGCTCGCCCGCCCCGTCGCCGAGCGTCAGGAGCGCGATCCCGCCGCCGGCCGCGAGCACCCAGCCGACGTCCCGCGGCCGCCGCGAGCCCGCGAGCGCGACGCCGAGCGGCCCGAGGAACTGGATCGTCACCGCGACGCCGAGCGGGATGCGCGAGATCGACTCGAAGAACGCGAGCGTCAGCAGGCCCGAGCACGCCCCGAGCGCGACCGCCGCCCCGAGGTCAGCCCGCGAGCGCCCGCGCAGCCGCGGTCGCGCGAACGGCCACAGGATCAGCGCCGCGAACGCGAGCCGGAGCGCCACCGTCCCCGCCGCACCGATGCGGTCGAACAGCGGCTCGGACAGCGCGGCGCCGAGCTGGACCGTCGTCATCGCCGCCACCGCGAGCCCGATCCCGGAGCCCCGACCGGAGGCCGGACGCGAAGCGATCTCGACGCCGGCTCGAATGTCGCTGGGCTCGTGCATGGTCGGCAACCTTACCCTATACTGCTGCTCTAATGGTAAGACGGATCATCCCCGAAACGATCAAGCTGCGGGGCGGCACGGTCGCGCTCGACTTCGCGAACACCGTCGACTGGACCGAGGACGAAGCCGAAGTCACGGCCACCGACGCCCTGCTGGAGCCGGATTCGCTGGACCGCTGGGGTGTGCGGTTGGGCATCGCCGGCCGGCCCGGCGGCGCCGATGAGCTCGAGCTCGCGCGCGGCCTACGCACCGCGCTGCACCGGATCTTCTCGGCGCTCGCGCGCGATGAAGATCCGGACGAGTTCTCGCTCGCGCCGCTCCGGTTCGCCTACGCGCAGGCGGTCGCGGCGGGAACGCTCACGCGCGTGGAGGAGGGCGGCTTCGGCCTCACGTGGTCCGACGACGAGCCGCGCCGCGTGCGGTTCGCGGTCGCCGCCGACGCGGTCGCCCTGCTGGGCGACCCGGCGCGGATGGCACGCCTGCGCCGGTGCCCGGGCCGCGACTGCGGCTGGGTCTTCCTGGACACGAGCGGCCGTCGCCGCTGGTGCTCGATGGCGACGTGCGGCAGCCGCGAGAAAATGCGCCGGATGTACGCGCGGCGGAGGGCGGCGCCGTGACCGCCGGCGACACGCTGGCGGTGATCAGCGGTGACTGAGCTCTTCGACGAAGCCGTCTCCTGGCTGCGGATCCCGTCGATCTCGGCCGGCGAGCGCGATGAGGCCGCGCTCCGCGAGGCCGCCGAGTGGGCCGCCGCGCGTGTCCGCGACGCAGGCGGGACGTGCGAACTGGTCGACACGCCCGGCGGCGCGCCGCTGGTCGTCGGCGAGCTGCGCTCCGCCCGCGAAGACGCCCCGGTGGTGATGATCTACGGCCACTACGACGTGCAGGACCCGGGCGCGCCGGAGGACTGGACGTCGCCGCCGTTCGAGCCCACGGTCCGCGACGGCCGGCTGTACGCCCGCGGCGCGACCGACGACAAGGGCAACTTCCTGCCGTTGCTGCACGTCGCGTGCGCGATGGCGCGCGCCGGCGAGCTGCCGGTGCACGTGCGGGTGCTGATCGAGGGCGCCGAGGAGACCGGCCCCGACGACGTCGGCGAGTGGGTGCGCGCCGATGCGCGGGGCGCGGACGCGGTGATCGTGTTCGACAGCGGGATGGTCGACGCCGCCACGCCCGCGCTGACGCTCGCGACGCGCGGGATGGTCTTCGCCCACGTCGAGGTCCGCACGGGCACGCAGCCCGCGCACTCCGGCATGTACGGCGGCGCCGCGCTGAACGCCTTCCACGCGCTGCACCAGGCGCTGGCCGCGGTCCTCCCACGGCCCGACGGCAAGCTGCCTGAGCCGCTGCGCGCCGGCGTCGAGGCGCCGTCGGCGCTGGAGATCGCCAACTGGGCCAAGCTGCCGCCGGGCGAGGGCGAGCTCGCTCAGGTCGGCGCGCGGCCGTCCGATCCCGCCGCGACGACCGAGTTCTACGTGCGCACGACCGCCGAGCCGTCGCTCGACGTGCACCGCGTCGAGGGCGGCCAGGCGCGCACGATCGTCGTTCCCGTCGCCCGCGCGGACCTGTCGGTGCGGATCGTCGGCGGCCAGCGCTCGGAGGAGATCGCCCGCAACCTCGAGCAACTCCTACGTGCCGCGCTGCCCGACGGCGCCGAGCTGACGTTCAGCGCCGACGACCGCGCCGAGGCCTCCGCCTTCGACCCCGAGCACCCCGCGCTGGTCGCGGCGCGCCGCGCGCTGGAGCGGGCGGCCGGGAGCGAGCCGGCGCTCGTCCGCACCGGCGGGACGCTGCCGATCCTGGCCGCGTTCGCCGAGCGCGGCATCCCCGCGATCGTGTCCGGCTTCTCGCTGCCCGACGACGCGCTGCACGCCCCGAACGAGTCCTACCGGCTGGTCGCGCTCGAGCAGGGCGAGAAGGCCGCGCGGGCGCTCTACGAGGAGCTCGCCGCACTCCTCGGCCAGAACGGGACGGCGACGGCGATCGTGAAGCGTGTCGGGTGCGGCGAGCCGCGCGCGCTCACTGGTCGGCGCGGCCCTGTGACCCCGGCCGTGTCCGACGACGCCTACCCGTCGGAGCTCGCGCGCGAAACCGCGCCCGACGCGCTCCAGCGGCTCCTCCGCTACGTTCGCATCGACACGCAGGCCGACCCCGCGTCGACCTCGATCCCCAGCGCCGCAAAACAGCTCGACCTCTCCCGGTTGCTCGTCACCGAGCTCAAGGAGATCGGGCTCGCGGACGCCGAGCTCGACGAGCACGGCTACGTGCTGGCGACATTGCCGAGTACAGTCGACCGCGACGTGCCGACGATCGCGCTGCTCGCGCACGTCGACGTCGCCTTCGACGCCCCCGCGACCGGCGTCGAGCCGCAGGTCGTGCGCTACGACGGCGGCCGCCTACCGCTGCCCGGCGACCGCGCGGTGGCGCTCGACCCGGAGGTCAGCCCCGAGCTCGCCCGCCACATCGGCCACGAGCTCGTCACCAGTGACGGCACGACGCTGCTCGGAGCCGACGACAAAGCCGGCATCGCCGAGATCATGTCGGCGGTCGCCTACCTCGTCCGCCACCCGGAGCTCGAGCACGGTCCCATCCGCATCTGCTTCACGCGCGACGAGGAGATCGGCAAGGGCGTCGATCTGCTCGCGCTCGAGCGGCTCGCCGCCGACGTGGCCTACACGATCGACGGCACGACCGCCGGAGAAATCCAGAACGAGACGTTCGGAGCGCTCGAGGCGACCGTCGTCTTCCACGGGATCACCGTGCACCCCGGCGTCGCCAAAGACCGCATGGTCAACGCCGCCAGGATCGCCGCCGACTTCGTCGCAAGCCTTCCGCGCGACCGCCTCTCACCGGAGACGACCGAGGGGCGTGAGGGCTTCGTGAACCCGATGTCCAGCGTCGGCCAAGAGGGCGAGGCCACCGTCCTGCTCAACCTGCGCGACTTCGAGCGCCACGCGCTCGCCGAGCATGAGCGCCTCGTGCGCCGGCTCGCGGAGCAGGCCGCCTCGGCCTACCCGGGCGCCCGCGTGGAGATCGACGTCGTCGAGGCCTACCCGAACATGAAGGAGTATCTGCGGGACCACCCCGAAGTACTCGAAGCGGCCGAGGAGGCGGTCCGCCGCGCCGGCCTGGACCCGCGAACCACGTCGATCCGCGGCGGCACGGACGGCTCCCACCTGTCAGAGCGCGGTTTGCCGACCCCGAACCTGTTCACCGGCGCACAGGACTTCCACTCGCGGCACGAATGGATCTGCGTGGCCGACATGGGCTCGGCCGCGGCCACGATCGTCCACCTCGCGCAGATCTGGGCGGAGCACCCCTGATCGCCGACTCGGCTACGGCGCGCGTTCGATCGAAGGTGGGGTGACGAGCGCAACCAGGAGCCGGAGACCGAGACTCCTCAGCGCCGAGACGGCGGCGTCTGAGACGCTGCTCGCAGGTCCGTCGAGAGGAGCGTCACGAAGTTCGGGTTCGATGGCGACGAGCGAGACGGGGCCGTCTTCGAGGCCCCAGACCGCCCGCTCGACGAGTTCCTCATCCGGAACGTCCGCCCGCAGTTCGGCCTCCTCCAGCAGGTCTGCGACAAAGAGCCGAAGGCGCTGACCAGCGAGTTCGATGCCGGCGCGGTACAGGACGGCACCAGCGCGGACGGTCGGCGGAAGCTCACCGTACGGGCGCATATCCAGAAAGTGTCGCAGCGGCGCCGCTCCGTTCAGACCCTACCGGCGCGCGACCGTATTCGCCTACCCCTCGCTGGGCGAGGGCTTCGGGCTCCCGGTGCTCGAGGCGATGACCGCCGGCGTCCCTGTGCTGACCTCGGATCGCTCGAGCCTGCCCGACGTGGCGGGCGGCGCCGCGCGACTCGTCGACCCCGAGGACACCGACGCGATCCGCGACGGGCTCGCGGCGCTCCTGCGTGATGCCGCCGAGCGCGACGGACGCGCCGCCGCGGGCCGCGAGCGTGCGCGGGAGTTCTCCTGGGACGCGACCGCGCGCGCCACGCTCGCCGCGCTCGAGCGGATCGCCTGAACCGTCAGCGCCGGGCGAACAAGACCGTGCAGGAGACGTAGCCGCCGTGGGACTCGCCGGGCTCCAGCTCGAGCCGGATGTCGCGGAAGCCGTGGCGCCGCAGTCGCAGCACGAGCGCGTCGAGCGGGTAGACGTTCATCTGCGTGTACGGATACGACCACGCGCGGCCGCGCATCACGTTCGCGACGTGGTAGGCGTACGGGACCGAGCGGATGGCCCACGTGTGCAGCCGGGCGACGAGGCCCGGCGCGGCGATCGGCACCTGCACCACGCCGATGCCCCCAGGCCGCACGAGCGACGCGAGCGTGTCGACGATCGGCAGCCCGGCGCGCGTCGGGATGTGCTGGAGCACGATGAACGAGTGCACGAGGTCGAACTCGGGCGCGAGCATGGCCAGCCGGTCGGCGGTCACGAGCTCGACGTTCGCCAGCCCGCGGGCGTCGCTGTTCCGCCGCGCCTCCGCCAGCATCGAGGGCGAGACGTCGACGCCGACGGCCCGCTCCGCGTCGCGCGCGAACGCCACCAGCAGCCGGCCGACGCCGCAGCCGTGGTCGAGGACCGTCGCGGGCGCGAACCCGTTCCCCGTCAGCCGGCGGGCGGACTCGAGCACCCGCGTGACGTGCTCCTCGCCGGTGGAGAAGAAGCGGCCCAAAGCCTGGTCGTCGAGGCGCTCGCGCCGGTACTCGTCGCCCGCTAGGACGCCGTAGTACGGGTCGGCGCGGCCGAAGCGCTCCCACTGCTCGCCCGGGTCGTGCACACCGGTAGTAGTACACGAACCGTCCTACGATCACCTGCCCACCATGCCTGCGCGCCCTCACGTCGGACTCAACGCGCTGTTCCTCGACCCCGGCCGCTCGGCGGGAACCGAGACCTACCTCCGTGGCCTGGTGCGGGCGCTCGCGACCGAGTTCCCCCAGCTCGCTCGTACGATCTTCACGACACGTCGTGGCGCCGCCGCGCTGCGTGCCGACGGCTGGGGCGATCTCGCGCGGATCGTCCATTTCCCGTTTGACGAGGGTCAGCGCCCGCGGCGCCTGCTGGCCGAGGCGCTGGCCGTCGTGGCGGCCGCGCACCGGCGTGGCGTTGACGTCCTCCACTCGCTCGCGTCGACCGGCCCCGCCTGGCCGCTCACCCGCTCGGTGATCACGCTGCACGACGTCACGTTCTTCCGCCTGCGTACGTTCCGCGCGGCGACCACGGTCGCCATGAGGGCCACGTGCGCTTTCACGACCAGTCGAGATCCCTTACGCGGCCCGTACGGGGCGAGATTGGGCAGTTGGCGGCAACCCCTACTGCCCCACCGCACCCAGGGCCACAAGCGCCCAATTGGCGCCTCGACTAAGTGGAACATTTCATACCGCCCAGGACCG
>DATHJG010000649.1:0-9500 GCA_035489875.1 Solirubrobacteraceae bacterium
CGCCGTACTGGAACCCGAGCGCGCGCGGCGCGTTCATCGGCCTGCAGCGCCACCACGGCCGCGCGCACCTGGCGCGCGCGGTGCTCGAGGGCGTGGCGATGAACCTCCGCACCGGCCTCGAGGCGTTCGAGGAGATGGGCGCGCGCATCGACACGGTCGACGCGATCGGCGGCGGGGCGGCGAGCGACACGTGGCTGCAGGTGCTCGCCGACGTGTGGGGCAAGCAGGTGCGGCGGCGCTCGCTCGTCGACGAGGCGAACGCGCTCGGCGCCGCGGTGGTCGGCGGCGTCGGCGTCGGGCTCTTCCCCGGGTTCGACGTCGCCCCCGGCTTCTCGCAGCTCGGCGCCGCGTTCGCGCCCGACGCCGAGCGGCACGCGCGCTACAGCGAACGCTACGCGCAGTTCCTCGACGCCTACCGGCGGCTGGAGACGCTCTTCGATGTCCTCTGACGTCGTGCTCGTCACCTCGCGCTCGTTCGGCTCGGGGGACGCCGACCCCGCGGCGGCGTTGCGCGACGCCGGATTCGACGTCGTGCCCGGCGACCCCGCGCACGACCCGGCCGCGCTGGCCGGCTCGCTCGCGGACGCCGTCGGTTGGATCGCGGGCACCGGGCCGATCGGCGCGGCGCAGCTCGACCTCGCGCCCCGCCTGCGCGTGATCGCGCGCTTCGGGACCGGGACCGATGCGGTGGACGTCGCGACGGCGGAGGCGCGCGGCATCGCCGTCGCCCGCACGCCGGGCGCCAACGCCGCGTCGGTGGCCGACTTCGCGGTCGCGCTGATGCTCGCGGCGCTCCGGCAGCTCGTCGCCGGCGACCGCCAGGTGCGCGACGGGGACTGGTCTTTGCCGACGCGCGGGCGCGAGCTCGGCGCGCTGACCGTCGGGATCGTCGGGCTCGGCGCGGTCGGGCGGGGCGTCGCGCGGCGCGTGCGCGGCGGCTTCGGCTCGCGCGTACTGGCGCACGACCCCTACGTCGACGCCGCCGACGGCGTGGAGCTGACCGACCTCGACGCGCTCGTCGCCGCGTCGGACGTCGTCACGCTGCACCTGCCCGGCGGGGCACGCCTCGTCGACGCGGCGCTGCTCTCCCGCTTCAAGCCCGGCGCGGTGCTGGTCAACACGGCGCGCGGCAGCCTGCTCGACGAGGCGGCGGTGGCGCGGGCGCTCGCCGACGGGCGCCTCGGCGCGGCCGCGGTGGACGTCCTGGCGGCGGAGCCGGCGGCCTCGAGCCCGCTGCTGGCGGCGCCCAACGCGATCGTCACCCCGCACGTCGCCGCGCAGACGGTCGAGGCCGTCGACCGCATGGGCGTCGAGTCCGCGGCCGAGGTCCTGCGCGTGCTGGCCGGCGAGGCGCCCGCAAACCCCGTCCACGTCCAGGAGATCTCCCGATGACCAGCACCCTCGACCGGCTGCGCGCGACCCGCGTCGTCGCCGTGATCCGCGCCCCCGACGCCGCCGGGGCGGTGCGCGCCGTCGACGCGCTGGTGCGCGGCGGCGTGACCGGTATCGAGATCACGTACTCCACGCCGGACGTCCCCGGCGTGCTTGCCGCGGTCGCCGAGCGCCACGGTGACGCGGTGCTGCTCGGAGCCGGCACGCTCCGCGCGCCGGCGCAGGCGATCGAGGCGGTCGCGGCCGGCGCGCGGTTCCTCGTGGCGCCCGGGCTCGACGACGAGCTGGTCGCCGCGATGCGCGCGACCGGCGCGCTCACGATGGCGGGCGCGCTCACGCCCACCGAGGTGATGCGCGCGCAGGCGCTGGCGGTCGACGTCGTCAAGGTCTTCCCCGCCTCGCTCGGCGGGCCGGCGTACGTCCGGGCGCTGCGGGGGCCGTTCCCTGACGTGCCGTTCATGCCGACCGGCGGGGTGTCCGCCGCCAACCTGCGGGAGTGGCTCGATGCCGGCGTGGTCGCGGTCGGAGCGGGCGGCGAGCTGTGCTCGGCGACCGACATCGCCGACGGGCGGTTCGAGGCGATCGAGGCGAGCGCGCGCGCGTTCGCCGGTGTGCCGGCGTGACGGAGACCCGCACCGTGCCGACGATGGAGTTCGTCGGCGTGACCACCGGCTCGTCCTCGATCATGCGGCTGTTCCCGTTGTGGGCGCGCGACCTCGGCCTCGACGGCGCCCGGCTGGTCGGCCGCGACCTGCCGCTGCGCGCGCCCCGCGACGCGTACCGCGCGGCCGTCGAGCAGATCCGCGACGACCCGCTGTCGCTCGGCGCGCTGGTCACGACGCACAAGCTGGCGCTGCTGGAGAGCGCGCGCGACCTGTTCGACGAGGTCGACGCGTACGCGGAGCGCCTCGGGGAGGTGTCGAGCATCTCCAAGCACGGCGGGCGCGTGATCGGCCACGCCAAGGACCCGATCACCTCGGGGCGGGCGCTCGCCGGCTTCGTCGCGCCGGACCACTTCGCACGCACCGGCGGGCACGTGCTCTGCCTCGGCGCGGGCGGCGCGGGCGCCGCGATCGTCGTGCACCTGGTCGACCGCGCCGACCGGCCGGCGCGGATCGTCGTCACCGACCGGCAGCCGGAGCGGCTCGCCGAGATGGCTGCGCTCGGCGACGTCGAGACGGCGGACGCCGACGCCGCCGACGCGCTGCTCGAGACGCTCCCCGCCGGCTCGCTCGTGGTCAACGCGACCGGGCTGGGCAAGGACCTCCCGGGCTCGCCGATCGCCGCGCGGGCGCGCTTCCCGCGCGACGGGCTCGCGTGGGAGCTCAACTACCGCGGGGAGCTGGCGTTCCTGCACCAGGCGCGCGCGCAGGCGGCCGACCGCGGCCTGCACGTCGAGGACGGCTGGCTCTACTTCCTGCACGGCTGGAGCGCGGTGATCGCCGAGGTGTTCGGCGTCGAGCTCACGCCGGAGCGATTCGACCGGCTCCGGACGACCGCCGACGCGTTGCGGTGAGCGCCGTCGTCCGCACGGTCACCGGCGACATCGCGCCGGGGGAACTCGGGCGGTGCGACGTCCACGAGCACCTGCTGATGCGCACGCCCCTGCTGCCCGGAGAGGAGCTCGACGACGTGGAGCGGTCGGCGGCCGAGGCCGGCGCGGTGCGGGCCGCGGGCATCGACGCGCTCGTGGAGCTGACCACGCTCGGCCTGGGCCGCGACCCGCACGCGCTGCGCGCGATCGCCGAGCGCACCGGGCTCCGCATCGTCATGGCGACCGGCGTCCACCGCGAGGCCCACCATCCGCCCGGCGATCCGCTGCGCGACGTTCCCGCCGGCACGCTCGCCGACCGCTTCGTCGCCGACATCGAACACGGCACCGACGGCGTCCGTGCGGGCGTCATCAAGGTCGGCGCCGGCTACTGGAGCGTCTCGCCGTTCGAGCGCCGCGCGATCGAGGCCGCCGGCGAGGCGCATCGCCGCACCGGCGCCGCCGTCGTCTGCCATCTCGAGCAGGGCACGGCCGCGCTCGAGGTGCTCGAGCTGCTCGGGCGGGCGGGCGTCCCGCCGCCGCGGGTGGCGCTCGCGCATCTCGACCGCAACCCCGACCCGGGGCTGCACCTCGAGGTCGCCGCGGCCGGCGCGTTCGTCGGCTACGACGGCTGGGCGCGGCCGAAGTACTTCCCCGACTCGACGCTGCTCGACTGCCTGCTCGCGGTCGCGGCCGGCGGCGGCGCCGACGCGATCGTGCTCGGCGGCGACGTCGCGCGCCGCAGCACGTTCCGCGCCTACGGCGGCATGCCGGGGATGGACTACCTGCCGCGGCGCGTGGTGCCGCGGCTGCGCGCCGCCGGCGGCGACGAGCTCGTGTCACGGGTGCTGACCGACAACCCGTCGCGGCTGCTCGCGCTGCCGTGACGCGTCGTCATGGACGGGGCCGACGGCGGCACCCGGCGCGACGGGTGGCGCCGGACGACCTGTACCTCGAACGCGGTCGCGTCCGCCCGATGACGCGCGACGAAGTGCTCGATCGGGCGGCCGTCCTCCCCGTAGGCCGTGCTGCGCAGGAGCAGCACCGGATCGCCGGGCTGCACCCCGAGCGCGGCCGCGGTCTCGGCATCGGCCGCAACCGCCTCGATCGCGCGGCGCCCGTACGCGATCGGGATCCCGTACTTGCCCTCGAGCAGCCCGTAGAGCGAGGCGGTCGTGAAGTCCTCGTCGACGAGGCCGGGGCACAGCGCGTACGGGATGTAGGTCGTCACGAGCGACCAGGTCCTCCCGTCGACGATGCGCAGGCGCTCGAGCAGGATCACGGACTCGCCCTCGGCGAGCTCGAGCTCCCCGGCCACCGCCTGGCTCGCCGCGACCACCTCCAGCCGCCGGACCTCGTTGCGCAGCGTGCCGCCGCGGGCGGCGACGTCTTCCGCCAGGCCCGAGAAGCTCTGGAACATCGCCTCGGCGACCTTCGGCGAGGCGACGAACGTCCCGCGTCCCCGCTGCCGTCGTAGCCGGCCCTCGGCCTCCAGCTCGCCGAGCGCCTGGCGGATGACCGTGCGCGAGACGCCGTAGCGCGCGCACAGCTCGTGCTCGCCGGGCAGGCGGTCGCCGGGCTGCAGGCGCCCGGCCTCGAGGTCCGCGACGAGCAGGGCCTTCACCTGCGCGTAGTACGGGATCGCGGAAGCGCGCTCGATCGGGATCGACGACATGTAATGACAAGGTACCGCCAGCCCGTCCGTATGCGGCTCGCGCATGCCGGCGCCCTAGCCGATCGTCGCCGGCCCTCGGTGGTAGCGTTCAGCGGCACCCAGCTTCAGCCTGGACGCGGCTTGGCCGGCCGACAACCCGACCCGGAAGCGCCGAGGCCTGATCCTCCACTTTGTGGAGCCTTCTCACGGGCCACCCGGCATGGGTTGGGGCCGGGAGAGGTCTCCAGGGAGGCACCTCCATGTCGTCCGATGACCCCGCGGAGCGAGAGGACGGACTGGCGCGGTCGTCGCAGCCGCGCGGGCGAGCCGTCGGCGTCTACTCCGCCGCCGCACCGCCGTTCGAGCCTCGGGCCGTGAGGCCATGAGGTCCGCCGTCGAGGTCGCGTCGAATCCGGTCCCCGGGCGCACCAGGCTCGCCGTCCCGGCGTGGGGCCTCCGCGGCCGGTACGTGGCCGGCGTGGCGGCATTGGCGGCCGCCTACTACGCGGCGGCGAAGCTCGGCTACGTGCTGGAGTTCGCGGGTCCGGTCGCCGCCATCGTGTGGCTCCCGGCCGGGGTGGCGATCGCGTTCCTGTCGCTCGGCGGACTGCGGTTCTGGCCCGGGGTGCTGGTCGCCGATCTGCTCGTCAACGACTACGCGGCGGTCCCGCTGGGCCCCGCGCTCGGTCAGACGCTCGGGAACATGCTCGAAGTGCTCGTGGCGGCGCTGCTGATCCGGCGTCTCGTTGCGCGCGGCTCGCCGCTGGACAGCCTCGGCGGCGTTGCGCGCCTGCTTGCCGCGATCCTCGGCGCGACCGCGATCAGCGCCATCGTCGGTCCGCTGTCGCTGCGCGCCGGGGGCGTGGTCAGCGCCGACGCGCTCGCGGAGGTCGCGCGCACCTGGTGGCTCGGCGACGCCGCGGGCGCCCTCGTCGTGATCCCGCTCGCGCTCGCCTGGTATCGGCCGCTGCCGCGCAGCTTGGCGCGCGGCCGCGCACTGGAGGCGGTGCTGATGCTCGCCGCCGTCGCCGGCATGAGCGAGCTCGCGTTCCGCAGCGAGAGCCCGCTGGCCTACCTGGTCTTCCCGGCGCTGGGCTGGGCCGCGCTGCGCTTCGGCGGGCGCGGTGCCACGCTGGCGATCGCCGTCGCGGTCAGCTTCGCCGTCTGGAACACGACCCACTACCACGGGCCGTTCGTGTTCGACTCGATCACGCTCAGCGTCGTCGGCGCCCAGCTCTACATCGCGGTGGCGGCGCTGGCGACGCTGTGCCTCACCGCGCTGGTCTCCGAGCGCAAGACGTTCGCCGAACGGCTCGACGCATCCCGCGCGCGCGTGGTCCACGCGTCCGACAGCGAGCGACGCCGGCTCGAGCACAACCTCCACGACGGCGCCCAGCAGCGGCTCACCTCGCTCGCCATCGGGCTGCGGCTGGCCGCCGACCGCGCGCACGAGGCGCACGAGCCGGGGGCGTCGGCCCTCGACGACGCCGGGGCGCAGGTGGTGCTCGCGATCGGCGAGCTCCGCGAGCTCACGCACGGCAACCATCCGGCGGCCCTGACGTACGGCGGGCTCGCGTCGGCGATCAGGAGCGTGGCGACGCGCTCGACGGTTCCGATCACCATCGTCGAGCTGCCCTCCACGCGGTTCGACGGCACGGTCGAAGCGACCGCGTACTACGTGTTCGCCGAGGTGCTCACCAACGCCCAGAAGCACGCACACGCGGCGTCGATCCGGGTGCGCGTCACCGCGACGACCCGCGCCCTCCGACTCGAGCTCGCCGATGACGGCATCGGCGGCGCGACCGAGCCCGCCGGCGGCGGCCTCACCGGCCTGCGCGATCGCGTCGAGGGGCTGTGCGGCACGTTCCACGTCGAAAGCCCCCGCGGCCAGGGCACCCGGATCGTCGTCAGCATCCCGCACGGCCGCACGCCACCCGTGCCGGGCTAGCGCGGCGGCCCCGGAAGACCGGGAGCTGCGTGCGTCACGCCAGGCCGGCCGCCCGCGGCGTCGGGGGCATGAGCGCGCCGATGATCCACAACAGCGGGAAGATGATCCCCACCACGAACAGCACGGTGTGGCCCCTGCGCAGGGTCATGACGCCGAGCGAGATGAGCGCCGCGAGGTAGATGGCGGCGAACAGGATCCAGAGGAACGTCGACATGTGATGCCTCCTTCGGTCGGTGCCGGCGGCCGGGCGGACGGCAGGCGCGTCCCACTCTCCTCGACCTGCGAGCGTTCGGGTTCATCCGTTCCGGGTGATGTCACCGCCGCCGCCGCGCCGGATACCGTCGCCCACATAGCGATCCTCCCGGTTCATCCGTTCGAGGTGATTCCCCGGCGTCGCGGCGTTGGTTTGATCGGGTGGACCTGTTTCGAGCTGGGGAGGGTCTGATGGCACAGCGTGGCGCGGTGGATCCGGCGTCGAGCGTGACGGGCTGGTGGCTGTTCGCGGGGGTGTTGCTGCATGGCGCCCGAGACCGCCTGACGCCCCGGACCTGACCGCCCCAGCGGCCAGGAGTATGCCGGTGTTCTTCGGGCTCAGCAGCCTCCTCCTGGGGCTCATGCTGTTCGCGGCCGTCTTCGGCTCGACCGTCGTCGGGCTGTTGGTCGGACGGTCGCAGCGACACCGGTCCGAGCACCTGCGCGAGCCGTTCGCGGCGCTGCAGGCCGCGCTGCTCGGCCTCGTCGGCCTGCTGCTCGCGTTCGGCCTGGCGATGGCGGTGGGGCGCTACGAGACCCGGCGGGCGGCGGTCGTCGACGACGCCAACGCGATCGGCACGACCTACCTGCGAGCCCAGACGCTGGGCGAGCCCGTGCGCACGGACTCGCTCGAGCGACTCGAGGCCTATGCCGACACCAGCCTCCGGCTGTCGGAGTCGGTGCCGCGCAGCGCCGACGCGGACCGAGCGGTCGCCGACGGCGCGCAGTTGCAACGCGAGCTGTGGGCGTTGGCGGGCCGGGAACTCGACGCCGCGCCGAGCGACAGCGCGCCGCGCCTGTACGTCGACAGCCTCAACGAGATGATCGACATGCAGACGGTGCGCGTTGCGGCCCTCAACAACCGGGTGCCGGGCGCGGTGCTCGCACTGGAGGTGATCGGCGCTGCGATCGCGATGGGGTTGCTCGGCGTCTACCTCGCCGTCGTCGGGCGCGGGGTGGTCACGGTCGTCCTCGCCGCCGCGCTGGTCACGCTGCTGCTGTTGGTCACATTCGACCTCGACCGCCCGACACGCGGGCTGATCCGCGTGCCGTCAACCCCGCTCACCGACCTGCGGGCCTCGATGGCCCTGCCCCCACCGGCCACCGGTCCGGTCGACCCGTACGCCGCCTGCTCGGACGCCGAGCGAGGCTCGGTCGCCCGCAAGCTGCGAAACAGAGCCACCCCCCACGGGTTCAGCGCGTTGCCGAGCGTCCCCGCCGTCATCTGCGGCCATTCCTGGTGCACGACACTTCGCGCGTAACACACGAGATCCCCCGACAGTCGCTCGGGCGCCGGGGCCGGTAAGAACTGCACCGTCTCGAACTGCTGCGCCACGATGCGCGCCTCCGCCTCGGCGCCGCTGCGCGACGTGTCGAAGCTCTCGAAGGCCAGGAAGACGACGAACCCGGCGAGCACCGCGAAGCCGGTGGCGAGGATGCCGAATACCCCGGCGGCGCGGTCACCGTCCTCGAAGTAGCCTCCTTGCGGCGCGTGGCGTCGCACGAGGAGCATCGCTGCGATTGCGAAGGCGGTCACGGCAACGACGATGACCGAGGCCCAGACGATGCTCATCGGCGGCAACCTACCGGCGCCACCGATCGTCGTGGATGTCACCCGCGGGGGATCATCTCTTTTGGATGATGCGCGGCGGCGGCGCGCGCCGCGACAGTCCCTGTGACAGCTGACAAGGAGCGATGTGATGTGTCGCTGGATGGGGTGGATGGGCCAGCCGGTTCTCATGGACGAGTTGCTGTTCAAGACGCAGCACGGCATCGTGGACCAGAGCCTGCATGCACGCATGGGCGCCGAGCCGACGAACGGCGACGGTTTCGGCGTGGGCTGGTACGGCGCCGGAGATGGCCCGGGCGTGTACCACAGCGTCGCGCCCGCGTGGGGCGACGACAACCTGCGCGAGCTCGCTGCCCACATCGAGTCGCCGCTGTTTCTCGCGCATGTACGCGCGGCGATCGGATCGCCGATCCAGGCGACCAACTGCCATCCCTTTCGCCGGGGTCGCTGGTTGTTCGTGCACAACGGCTTCATCGCCGACTTCCACCTCCTGCGGCGGGACCTCATGCTCTCGATCGAGCCGGCTCAGTTCGCCGACGTCCAGGGCTCCACAGACACCGAGGTCGTCTTCCATCTCGCGCTGACGCTGGGTCTGGAGTCGGATCCGATCGGCGCGCTCGAGCGAACCGTCGGGCTGATCGAGGCCACGGCGCGCGAGCACGGCGTCGCCGCACCCGTGCAAGCGACGTTCGGCGTGTCGGACGGGACCTGCCTGTGGGCGGTCCGGTACGCGACCGAGGGTCACGCACGCTCGCTCTTCGCCTCGGCCGACGTCGACGCCGTGAAGCGCCTGCATCCCGACAACCCGCGCCTTCAGCAGCTCAGCGAGGGCGACCGCCTCATCGTCTCCGAACCGTTCGCCGACCTCCCTGGGGTCTGGCGCGAGATCCCTGAGGCGACGGCGGTCGCCGTGCGCCGTGGTGGCACGCTGGAGCAGCGTCCCTTCGTGCCGCGAGTCGAAGCGTCCGCGGCCGTCGTCGCGTAGGGCGATCACTCACCAAGCATCGCCAACCCGCCGGCCTCAGTAGCCGGTCCCGGTCTTGACCCGCTTGCGATCGAGCTCGTGCAGGCCGCCCTTCTCGTCCAGCGTCGCGCACGCCTGCGCCAGGTCGTCGGCGAGCGTGCTCGCCAGCGCATGGCCGAGCGTCAGCTT
>DATHJG010000650.1:0-3032 GCA_035489875.1 Solirubrobacteraceae bacterium
TCGTCGAGCGGCCACGGTCCCGCCCACGCGGTCAGCTCCCGCCGGGAGCCCGTCTGCGACACCATCGCGGCCGGCGGCGCACTCAGCTGACCCCGTTCGTCGACGCTCACGACCCGGCCACGGGCATCCTGCACCGTGATCTGCCGCGGCAGCTCGTACACGGTCGCGGGGGCAGGCGGCGGCAGGGCGCCCGGCCAAGGCTTCTTCGGATCGCGGGCGACCAGCGGGCGATCGCCCCACGGCACGAGGGCCTGGCGTTCGGCGGGAGTGCGTCCGCCGCTTGGAGCCGCGGTCAGCACGCCGCGATGCCCGACCATGCCCTGCACGCGCGACAGCCCGGAGTGCACACCCTCATCGGGTCCGGTTCCCCACAGGCCGCGTTCGTGCGCGCCCACCGCATCCACCGCATCGGGGCTGATGCGAACCCGCGTGACGGCGGAGCCGAGCTTTGCACCATCGAGCTGCCACCTGATCCGGTCCACCACCTCCGCCGCCGTGAACGACCGGGGATGCAGCCACACCCGCTCGTTCTCGTCGCCGTTCTCACCGAACAGCTCGACCCGGAGCGCCGTGCAGACCAGGCGCTGGGCGAGCAGCGCGACGACGAAGTCGTCGGCGGCGGCGCGCACCCCGAAGGCGACCTGGTCGACGCGATCGAGGGGCGGCTCGAAATCGACCTGCACGTCGACGTCACGGGGCGGGATGCGGGGCGTCGCCGGCTGCGGATCCCGCCCGGCGGCGAGGGCGTGCAGACGGGCCCCCAGCGGGCCGAAGCGCGCGATCACGTCGGTGGAGCCGAGCGCCGCGAACTCTCCGAGCGTGCGGATGCCGAGCCGGGGGAGAAGCGACACCAGCTCGGGGTCTTCGAGCAGCGCGATGGGGAGCTCGGCGAGGAAGGCGCCCTGCTCGCCGGGCGGGACGATGGTGACAGGGTCGCTGGTTTCGACACGCCCGCTACGCGGGCTACTCAACCACCGGGCTGCTCTTTCCGCCGCGAAGAGACCGTCGGCGATGCCGACCCGGGCGTGCTCGACCCCGAGGCCGGCGACCGTTCCGAGCACCGTGAGGGCGGCGGCCTGCTCGCCGCCGTAGTACCGGGCCGGGCCACGGGCGCGCACCGCAACGGTTCCGGGGCGGACGGGATGCAGGCCGGGCAACGACTGCTCGAGCGCCGACAGCACCGGCTCGAACGCCCGCGCATCGAGCGCTGGGTCGTACCGCAGCATCCGGAGCCCGGGGCAGCGCCCCTGCGCCTCGCGCTGCCGCATGCCGCGCCGCACCCCCTCGGCGCGGGCGGCGGGGGAGCAGGCGAACACCGTGCCCTTCTCGAGCAGCGCGATCGGGTCGGAGCTCGGGATGCGTTCCGCCTTCGCGTGGGCGGCGACCGGCCAGTCGGGCGCCCAGAGCACGAGCAGGCGCGCACTGGAATCCATCACGGCGCTTCTCATCACGCCGGTCTCACCGGCC
This sequence comes from Solirubrobacteraceae bacterium, assembly GCA_035489875.1. Taxonomy (GTDB): domain Bacteria; phylum Actinomycetota; class Thermoleophilia; order Solirubrobacterales; family Solirubrobacteraceae; genus DASQMT01. The sequence goes on from DATHJG010000650.1 coordinate 1,468, forward strand.
CCTGCGAGGTCCACGGTCCAGTCTCGAACATATGTTCGAGTGTGTCAAACCCCTCCGACGTCGATCACGGGTGTGAAAGCGTGTCGGTGGCGCCGGGCAGACTGCAGCGATGCAGATCCTGTTCGTCGCCGGCGTCACGCCGATCAGTCCCGATCCCGCCGCCTCGCTCGCGTTCTACCGCGACGCCATCGGCGTGGAGTTCGAGAACGACGAAGACGGCTACCGCTCAACGAGCAAGCTGGGCGGGGTCAAACATCTCGGGGTGTGGCCGCTGGCCGACGCCGCCCAATCGTGCTTCGGAACCCGCGAATGGCCCGCGGATCTACCGGTTCCGCAGGCCACCATCGAGTTCGAGGTTCAGGATGTCGCGGCCGGCGAGGCTGAGCTGGTCGCGGCCGGCCACATCCTGATTCACGCCACCCGCGTCGAACCCTGGGGGCAGACGACGGCGCGATTGCTGAGCCCCGAGGGCCTGCTGATCGGCATCGTCCGCACACCCTGGTTGCACGACTGATTCCGTCTAGTGCGATGGACTGTTTTCCTCTGTAGATGTGATTCTTGAGCAGGTCGGTACCGTCTCAGGATTCGACAGAGGCTAGACGAGTCAGCGCGGAACGTCGCGAGGCTTCCGAGGCTTCCGAGGCGTCCGGGGCTTCCGAGTTGGAAGTGCGCGCCAGCGCTGACGCCGCGGATCCCGCTCGGGCTTTGGCTCGTGAGAATGTGCCTCTTCGAGATGTGGGAGCGGTTCTGAATATCTCCCATCAGCGAGCCAACCAGCTCATTCAGGGTTGATTGACGGTTGACGTAGCCAATCCGATGTGCGCGCGAGCGCTTTAGGGTGAACACTGGTACTGCCTCGCCCGAGAGGCGTTTACCCGAGGAGTTCCGTGACGGCCCAGATCACGCATGTCCGTTTTCACGGATACCGCAAGCACGAAGACATCGCCGTGTACAAATGGCGGCTGGATACCGGCGAAGCAGGCGAGAGCGACCGCGCCTCGATGTTGGCCTGGATGGAACAGGGCAACGATGCCGTGATCGCCGTGGACGGCGGCTGGGCATCGGTCGGCGTGGTGCGCATGGAGGGGGCGGAGCCGTTCCTGTGCGCGCACGTGGATGGCCAATGGACTGATGGGATGCTGCACCTGCCGATGTTCTAGACGGGCACCTCGCCGCGGGACCGCTCCCAAACATGAGGTTTTATGTCCTTGGAGCGTTGCGGGTTCGGTTGTAGCTTTTGCGAGGGGGGATACCAAATCGTTACTTTGGAGCCCGAAAAATGCCAGCCCGAATCACCCACGTCCGCTTCCATCGCACCGCCGCCCACGATGCGATCGTCGCATTCCGATGGCGTCTGGAGAACGGGCTGTCGGGGGAGACCGACCGCATCACGATGGTCGAATGGCTCGAGCAGGGCAACGACGCCATCGTGGGGGACGGGCGCGAGTTCGCTCCGGTCGCGGTCGTGCGGATGCCCGGATTCGCGCCGTTCATCCAGTGCCATGCCGGTGGTCAGTGGACCGACCGGTTGCTGGCGCTGCCGACCTTCTGACCGGGCCTAGCCC
>DATHJG010000651.1:0-2532 GCA_035489875.1 Solirubrobacteraceae bacterium
CGGAGGGTAACTCGTACCATCCGATGCGAATGCAAGACCCCACGCGCACTGCGATCGGCACCTGGAGCGGCGGCCGCTTCATGCACTTCGGCGAGCCGCTGGACGACGACCGCCTGATCGAGCTGCTCCGCCCCGACGAGCACATCCGGACGGTGATGACCGCCGACGCGTGCGGCGCGGGCGAGGCCGACGCGCTGCTCGGCCACGCGCTGGAGGGATGCGATCGCGGCGCGTACTGCCTGGTCGGCGCCGTGGGGCACGACTTCTACGAGGGCGAGCGCGAGGGCGCCAAGGGGTTCCCGCGCTTCACCGACCCGCGCCTGCGCGACGAGCGCGGCTACGCGGCCTACCTGCGCATGGCGACCGAGCGCTCGCTGGAGCGGATCGGCGCGGACGCGTTCGACCTCCTGCTCCTGCACAACCCCGACCGGACCGGCTACACGAGCCCGGCGGTGTGGGACGGGATGGCGGCGCTGCGCGACGCCGGCCTGACGCGGCGGCTCGGCATCGCGCCCGGCCCCGCCAACGGCTTCACGCTCGACCTGCTCGACTGCTTCGAGCGCTTCGGCGCGCTGCTCGACTGGGCGATGGTGATCCTGAACCCGCTCGAGCCGTGGCCGGGCGAGCTGGTGCTCGACGCCGCGCGCCACCACGACGTCTCGCTGATCACGCGCGTGGTCGACTACGGCGGGCTCTTCCACGACGACGTGCTGCCGGGCCACGCGTTCCCCAAGCACGACCACCGCGGCTTCCGTCCGCAGGGCTGGGTCGAGCGCGGGCGCGAGCGGCTCGACCGCATGCGCCCCGTCGCCGACGCCCACGGCCTCACGCTGCTCCAGCTCGCGTGCCAGTGGAACCTCGCCCACCCGGCCGTCCAGACCGTCGCGCCGACGCTGATCCAGGAGGCCGGCCCGGACGCCAAGCCGATCGAGGCCAAGCGCGCGGAGCTCGCGGCGCTGCCGGACGCCGACCTCCTCAGCGACGCGGACGTCGCGGCGCTGCGCGCGATCGGCGACAACACCGGCTCGATGACGCTCAAGGGCGCCGCGCCGGACCACGAGGGCGAGCCGCGTCCGGACCGCTGGGCGCTCACGCCTGACCTCGCCGCGCTCGCCGCCCGCTGGGGGATCGAGCCGGGACGCGACCTCCAACCCGTGTGACCTCGCTGCGCGGCAAGCTCATCCTCGCCGGTCCGATGTTGAAGGACCCGAACTTCGACCGCGCGGTCGTGCTCATCACCGAGCACACGGACGAGGGCGCGATGGGGCTGGTGCTCAACCGGCCCTCCGAGGCGACGGTCGGCGAGGCGGTGCCGGACCTCGACTGGGTGACCGACGCCGGCGACACGGTCTACGTCGGCGGCCCGGTCGCGCCGAACGGCGTGATCGTGCTCGCCGAGTGGATCGACCCCGGGCAGGCCGTCGTGCTCGTGGAGGCGGACCTCGGGTTCGTGCCGGGCGACGCCGACGACCCCGACGCGCTCGCCGCGGCGATCGGCCGCGCGCGCGTCTACGCCGGCCACGCCGGCTGGGGACCCGGCCAGCTCGAGGACGAGCTGGCCGAGGAGGCGTGGATCGTCGAGCCGCCGCGCCGCGACGAGCTGTTCAGCGATGACGCCGAGGGCCTGTGGGCCGCCGTGCTGCGCCGGATGGGGCGCGAGTTCGCGCTCCTCTCGACGATGCCGCCGGACCCTTCGCTGAACTGACGCAGGGCAGGACGCGCATCAAGAGCGACCCCGCGGCGTCGATCACAGGGGTCCATGCCCGGCCGGCTGCTCCCCATCTGCCTCGCCCTGCTCGCCGGCGCCGCCGCACTCCCCACCGCCGCGCGGGCGAGCGTCGGCGACGAGATCGTCGTCATGCGCGACGGCGGCCTCACCCGCGCCGAGCGCGCCGACGCCGGCGTCAGCGCCGAGCGCGACCTCCCGCTCGCCGGCGTGGAGGTCGTCAGCGCGCAGGACGACCGCGCGGAGGCGATCGCGGCGCTGCGCGCCGACCCGGACGTCGAGTGGGCCGAGCCCAACCGCGAGCGCCGGCTCGCCGGCGAGCCGCTCGCCGGCCTGCTGTGGGGCCTGAGCAACACCGGCCAGTCGGTCTGGTGGCGCCGCGGCACGCCCGACGCCGACATCGACGCGCCGCAGGCGTGGGCGGTCAGCCGCGGCGCGGGCGTCACGGTCGCGGTCGCGGACACCGGCGCCGACGCGGGCCACCCCGAGCTCGCGGGCCGCGTGGTCCCCGGCTACGACTTCGTCGACGACGACGCCGACCCCCACGACGCGCACGGCCACGGCACCCACGTGGCGGGCACGATCGCGGCGGGAGAGAACGGCGCCGGGGTGATCGGCGTCGCGCCCCAGGCGCTCGTCATCCCGCTGCGCGTGCTCGACGGCGACGGCGGCGGCAACTCCGCCGACGTCGCCGCCGCGTTCGCCTACGCCGGTGACCGCGGCGTCCGGGTCGTCAACGCCTCGCTCGGCGCGTCCTACCCGTCGCTCGTCGAGCGCCGCGCGATCCACGACCACCCCGGCACGCT
>DATHJG010000652.1:0-2824 GCA_035489875.1 Solirubrobacteraceae bacterium
CCCGTAGGCTGTATCCGTGAGCGACGCAGGCGGAGATCCCACGGACAAGGTGACGTTCTCCCACCGGGGGACGACCGCCGAATTCCCGGTGGCGCGCGCCGTGGATGGACGCGACTCGGTCGACATCTCCACGTTCATGAAGCAGACCGGGCTCACCACACTCGACCAGGGTTTCGTGAACACCGCCTCGACGAAGAGTGCGATCACCTACATCGACGGCGACGCCGGCATCCTGCGCTACCGCGGCTACGCCATCGAAGACCTTGCGGCCCACTCGACCTACCTCGAGGTCGCTTGGCTGCTCATCTACGGGCAGCTGCCCAGCCCGGCCGAGCTCGAGGAGTTCTCCGAGAAGGTCCGCCGTCACACCCTCCTCCACGAGGACCTCAAACGCTTCTTCTCCGCCCTGCCGCACACGGCGCACCCGATGTCGGTGCTGTCGTCGGCCGTGTCGGCGCTCTCGACGTACTACGAGGACTCCCTCGACCCGCACAACCCCGAGATGGTCGAGCTCTCCACGATCCGGTTGCTGGCGAAGCTACCGGTGATCGCCGCCTACGCGCACAAGAAGGCGCTCGGTCAGGCGTTCCTGTATCCCGACAACTCGCTGAGCTTCATCGAGAACTTCCTCAAGCTCAACTTCGGCAACCTCGCCGAGCTGTACGAGGTCAATCCGGTGCTCGTGAACGCGCTCGACCGGCTGCTGATCCTCCACGAAGACCACGAGCAGAACGCGTCAACCGCCACGGTGCGCCTGGTCGGCTCGACCGGTGCCAACATCTTCGCCTCGATCGCGGCGGGCATCAATGCGCTCTACGGGCCGCTGCACGGCGGGGCCAACGAGGCCGTGCTCACGATGCTCGGGCAGATCCGCGAATCGGGGGAGAGCGTCCAGCACTTCGTCGACCGCGTGAAGAACAAGGAAGACGGCGTCAAGCTCATGGGCTTCGGCCACCGGGTCTACAAGAACTTCGACCCGCGCGCGCAGGTCGTCAAAGAGAGCGCCGACGCGGTGCTCGCATCGCTCGGCGTCAGCGACCCGCTCCTCGACATCGCCCGCGAGCTCGAGCAGGTCGCGCTCGCCGACGAGTACTTCATCGAACGCAAGCTCTACCCGAACATCGACTTCTACACCGGCGTGATCTACAAGGCCATGGGCTTCCCGACGCGCATGTTCACCGTGCTGTTCGCGATCGGGCGCCTCCCGGGGTGGATTGCGCACTGGCGCGAGGCCAACACCGACACGGGCACGAAGCTCGGCCGCCCGCAGCAGCTCTACATCGGCGAGCCCGCCCGCCCCTGGCCGACGAGCCGCTAGCGCGCGGTGGTCGAGTAGCGGCGAAGCCGCGTATCGAGCACGCATCACGGGCTACCCTCGGGAGCGTGTTCCGCAAGCTCCGCAGCCGCCTCCGCCGCGGACGCGTGGACGTCGGCACCTACGAGGCACCGCTGCCGTCCGCGCCCGTTCCGGTGGAGGAGATCGCCGAGGAGGGTCTGATGATCGCCGCGTCGGCGGTCCGGATGGCGGTGAAGAACCGGCAGATCGTGCGGGCCCTGCGCGATCGGGCCGACTACTCCGAGGAGGCGGCGATCTCGGCTGCCCGCGAGGTGTTCCGCCAGCTCGCCCGCGAGAAGCGGGACGAGGTCGATCGTCTGGATGACATCCTGGAGACCGCCCGCGATCGCCCCGGCCGGGCGCTGCATCAGACCGATTACCGCAGTGCGGACACCGATCACCTCGAGCGCCGGGAGGAGGTCTCCGAGCTGCTCGCGGACCGGCTCGACGAGCTGGCCGACGATGACGACTACCTTCGCGGCGTCGTGATCGCGGCGCGCGATGCGGCATGGGATGAGATCGGCGCGTCGATCGAGGCGCAACTGCGCCGTCGCCCCGAGCTCGAGGCGGAGACCGCCGAGTACCGCAACGACCGGGCGCGCCGGATCAAGCAGCTGATCGCCGTCGACCTGCCGCTGCTCGAGGCGAGCGCGCGACCGGAGTACTGAGCCTCAGGCGTGCAGCGCCGCGTTCAGCGCGATACCGTCGCCGGATCGCGGCAGCACCTCCACGGCCCCGCTTTGCGAGTTGCGTCGGAACAGCAGCCCCGCCACCCCGCTCAGCTCGACCGCCTTCACGATGCGCGGTTCCGCATCCGGCACCACCACTGTCACCTTGGTGCCTGCCGTCACGTACAGCCCGGCCTCGACGACCGAGTCGTCGCCGATCGAGATGCCGATCCCGGAGTTCGCGCCGAGCAGGGCGCGCTCGCCGATCGACACCCGCTCGGTCCCGCCGCCGGACAGGGTGCCCATGATCGAGGCGCCGCCGCCGATGTCCGACCCGTCGCCCACCACGACGCCCTGCGAGATGCGCCCCTCCACCATCGAGGTACCGAGGGTGCCGGCGTTGTAGTTCACGAATCCCTCGTGCATGACCGTCGTGCCGGGCGCCAGGTGCGCGCCGAGCCGCACCCGCGAGGCGTCGGCGATGCGCACCCGGGCGGGTGTCACATAGTCGAGCAGGCGGGGGAACTTGTCGATCCCGTGTGCGGCGATCCCGTCGCGCTGCAGGGCGAGGCGGAGGCGGGTGTACGCCTCGGGGTGCATGGGGCCGGCCGTGGTCCAGGCGACGATCGGCAGCTGGCTGAAGATCCCGTCGAGGTTCAGGGTGTTCGGCTTCACCAGCAGGTGGCTGAGCAGGTGCAGACGCAGATACGCGTCGGGCGTGGATGCGGGGGGCGCGTCGAGCTCGATCGTCACGACAGAGACGTCCACGCGCACGTCGCGGCGCGGGTCCGGCCCGAGGAAAGGAGCCAGCTCGGCCGGG
>DATHJG010000653.1:0-2574 GCA_035489875.1 Solirubrobacteraceae bacterium
GAGCGGCCGCTACTGGATCCGCGAGCGGCTGTCCAACCTCGGCGGCAACGCCGCCTACGGCCCGCTCGCGTTCGGCACCGCGGCCTACTCGCGCCTGTCGGAGTGGCCGGGCGGGGGCGTCATCGGCATCCACGGCACCAACGCGCCCGGGCTCATCCCCGGCCGGCCGTCGCACGGCTGCGTGCGCGTGCCGAACGGCAAGGTGCTCGAGCTGGACAAGCTGATGCCGGTCGGCACGCCGGTCTGGATCCACGACTGACACGGCTGACGCCGCCGGCGTCAGCTAGCTCAGCCGCTCCACGATCATCGCCTGGCCCATCCCGCCGGCGACGCACATCGTCTCGAGCCCGATCGTACCGTCGAGCGTGTCGAGGTCGTTGAGCAGCGTCGTCATGATGCGCGCGCCGGTCATGCCGAACGGGTGGCCGAGGGCGATCGCGCCGCCGAACGGGTTGAGCTTCTCCGGGTCGATCCCCCACTCGTCGCGGCAGGGCACGACCTGCGCGGCGAACGCCTCGTTGAGCTCCAGCACGTCGATGTCGTCGATCGTCATGCCGGCTTGAGCGAGCACCTTCTCCACCGCGGGGATCGGGCCGAGGCCCATGATCTCCGGCCGGATCGCCGCGACCGAGGAGGCCACGATCCGCGCACGCGGCTCGAGCCCGAGCTCCGCGGCGCGCTCCGCCGACATCACGAGCACGGCGGCCGCGCCGTCGTTGAGCGGGCACGCGTTGCCCGCCGTCACGGTCCCCTCCGGGTCGAACGCCGGCTTGAGCTGGGCGAGCACCTCGACGGTCGTGCCCGGCCGCGGGCCGTCGTCCTTCGTCACCTGCGTCCCGTCGGCGAGCGTGACCGGCACGATCTCGCGGTCGAAGTGGCCCGTCTCCTGCGCCGCGACCGCGCGCTGCTGCGAGGTCGCCGCCCACTCGTCCTGCGCCTCGCGCGAGACCTTGCAGCGCTTGGCGACGTTCTCGGCCGTGATCCCCATCGGGATGTAGACGTTGTACGCCGCGCCGTCGGAGCCGTCGAGCTGCGCGTGCGGGTCGTACGGCGGCTGCGCCGGGAAGCGCGAGACCGCCTCGACGCCGGCCGCGACGTACTGGTCGCCCTCGCCCGCCTCGATCGCGTGGAACGCCATCCGCAGCGCCTGCAGCGAGGAGGAGCAGAAGCGGCTGACGGTCACCGCCGGGACGTGATGGTCGATGCCCGCCAGCAACTGGGCGTTGCGGCCGACGTTGTAGCCCTGCTCGCCCATCGGGAAGCCGCAGCCCATGAGGATGTCGGTCGTCTGCGCGAAGTCCACCTCGGGGTTGCGCTCGACCAGCGCCTTGAGCGGGACGGCCGCGAGGTCGTCGGCCCGGACGTCCTTGAGCGTCCCCTTCGCCGCGCGCCCGATCGGCGTGCGGACCGCGTCCACGATGACGGCGTCGGGCATGGGGTCAGTCTCCTTGTTCAATCATGGGCCGCGCAAGGCTACGACGGTGGGCTGCCGCGATGCTCCGCACCGGCCGTCGGGGATCGGACGCCGGCTCAGCTCAACGCGCGGCCGTCGAGCGCGGCGTGGGCCGCGACGCGGTCGGCGAACCCCTTGAAGTCGCGCGCGTAGAGCGCCTGCGGCCCGTCGCACAGCGCGGCCTCGGGATCCTCGTGGACCTCCACGATGATCCCGTCCGCGCCGACCGCGGCCGCGCCGCGCGCGAGCGGCTCGACCAGCCGCCGGTCGCCCGAGGCGTGGCTCGGGTCGACGATCACCGGCAGGTGCGAGTGCAGCTTGAGCCACGGCACCGCGCTGAGGTCGAGCGTGAAGCGCGTGGCGGTCTCGAACGTCCGGATCCCGCGCTCGCACAGGATCACGCGCTCGTTGCCCTCCTTGAGCACGTAGTCGGCGGCCATCAGCAGCTCGTCGAGCGAGGAGGAGAGGCCGCGCTTGAGCAGCACGGGCTTGCCGAGCTTCCCAGCCACCTCCAGCAGCGCGTAGTTCTGCATGTTGCGCGCGCCGATCTGGATCACGTCGGCGTGCGCCGCGACCAGCTCGGCATGGGCGGCGTCGAGCAGCTCGGTGACGATCGGCAGCCCGGTCTCCTCGCGCGCCTCGGCGAGGATCTCCAGGCCGGGCGCGCCGAGGCCCTTGAACGCGAACGGCGACGTGCGCGGCTTGGACGCGCCGCCGCGCAGCATGCACGCGCCCGCCGCCGCGACGATGCGCGCGACGCCCAGCGTCTGCTCGCGCGACTCGACCGTGCACGGCCCGGCGATCAGCGCGAACGTCGACGGCGCGCCGATCGTGTGCCCGGCGACCGAGAACACGGTCGGCTCGTGGTGGGCCAGCTCCGAGGAGGCGAGCTTGTACGGGCGCGAGATCGGGACCACGCGGTCGACGCCGGGCAGTCCCTCGAGGCCCAGCTCGCGCACGCGCTCCGGGTCGCCGATCGCGCCGATCGCGGTCGTCAGCTCGCCGGGCAGGACGAGCACGTGGACGCCGGTCGTCTCGAGCTTATCGCGGATGCTCGCGATCTCGGCCTCGGTGGCCTCGGGTGTCATGACGACCATCACAGGCCGCGCTCCCGGACGCCG
>DATHJG010000654.1:0-3839 GCA_035489875.1 Solirubrobacteraceae bacterium
GGCGAGCTCGGGCGCGTCGCGCGCGAGGTAGGCGCCGGAGTCGGGATCGACGACCGTGTAGCCGGCGAGCCAGATCACGCCGCCGTCCTCGGGGTACCAGTAGCGCTCCTCGGCGATCACGGCGACGTCCACGCCGGCCCAGCGTACGCCGTGCCGGCGCCGGCGAACGTCAACACCGGCATCGAGGGGGAGCGGGTCGAAGTGCCGCGGGTGCTCACTTGGGGCGCTTTTAGCCCCGAATGCGGTGGTCAAGTCGCCCCGCGTCCGTCGCGCCGTCCACTCGGGGCGCTTTTAACCCCGAATGCGGTGGTCAAGTCGCCCCGCGTCCGGCGCCCCGGCCGAACCCGCTCCTTCAATGCCCGCCGTTTCGAACTGCCGCGGCACTTCGACCCTCCCCCTCAATGCCCGCCGTTGATGTAGACGCCGGCGCGCCGGGAACCGCGCGACCAGACGCGGTGTACGGCTCGTAGTCGTGGATACCACCCGCCCGCCGAAGGAGTCGCCGTGCGCCGCTCGCTGTCGCTGATCCCGCTCGCCCTGCTGCTCGCGCTGGCCGCGGCGCCGCCGGCGCTCGCCGGCGGCTTCGCCACCGTCGGCCTGAGCTCCACGCCCGACGGCGTCTCGGCCGGAGCGCCCTGGACGGTCGACATCACCGTGCTCCAGCACGGCCGCACGCCGCTGGAGGGGATCGCACCGAAGGTCAGGATCGACTCCGGCGGCACGCGGCAGGAGTTCCTCGCCAAGCCCACGGACAAGGCCGGCGTGTACCGCGCCGAGGTGGTCTTCCCGACGGCCGGGCGCTGGAGCTACGAGGTGCTCGACGGCTTCGTCAACCAGGCGCACACGTTCCCGGCGGTCGACATCGGCGCCGGCTCTCCGCGCGCGGCCGAGACCGGCGGCGGAGGGATCGCCGCCGGCTGGCTCTGGGGCGCGGGCGCGGCGCTGCTGCTCGCGGGCGCGGTGCTCGGGCTCGACCGCCGGCGCCGCGGGCCGGAGCCGCTCCCGCACACCCCGGAGCCCGCGGCGTGAGGGTCGCGACCGCGGCCGCGGGCGGGCTGGCGATCGCGGCCGTGGCCATGGGGGCCCTCGCGTTCACGGCCGGCGGGACGGGCGAGGAGCAGGCGGCCGCGCCGCCCGCGACCGCGGTCCCCGCGAACCGGGGCCTCGAGGTCTGGGCGGCCCAGGGCTGCGGCTCGTGCCACACGCTCGCGGCGGCGAACGCGCACGGCGTGATCGGCCCGGACCTCGCATCCAGCGTCAAGGGCGTCCCGGCGTCCTACCTCAAGGAGAGCATCGTCGCGCCCGACAAGACCGCCGCGGCCGGCTACAGCACGGGCATGATGCCCGAGGACTACGCGGCCCGGATCGCGCCCGACGACCTCGACCGGCTGGTCGGGTTCCTCATGGCGAACGCTCGCCGCTGAGCTGCTCGCCCCACAGGTGCGCGCGCACGTGGGCGAGGCCCGCGACGTCGTGGACGTCATCCTGGCGCTCCGGCACGATCACCAGCGGCGGGTCTCCGAGCCGCTCGCGCAGGTGGGCGACGTTCGCCGCGTCGCGCTCGGCGAGCGCCGCAAGCTCGCGCGCGGACGTCGCGACGCGGCCGGCCAGCCGCTCGCCGAGCTCCGCGACCAGATCCGGCGGCGGCTCGCCGTTCAGCTCCGGCGCGGTGTGCAGCCGGTTGACGACCACGCCGCCGAACGGCATCCCCGCCTCACGCAGCTTGCGGTGGAAGAAGATCGCCTCCTGGACCGGGTCGTGCTGCGGCGAGGTGACGATGAGGAACGTCGTGGCGGGATCCGCCAGGAGCGAGCTGACGCGGTCCGCCCGGGCGGCGAAGGCGTCGATCATGCCGCCCAGCGCGCGGAAGAACACCGAGAGGTCCTCGAGCAGGTCGACGCCGGTCACCCGCCGCAGCAGCCCGAACGCGACCCCCGTGCCGCGGCCCAGGATGCGCCCGCCGATCCCTGCCGGGCGCAGGAACATCTTGAGCGCGCGGCCCTGGAAGAAGCCGGTGAGACGCTGCGGCGCGTCGAGGAAGTCGAGCGCGTTGCGCGACGGCGGCGTGTCCAGCACGAGCAGATCGAACTCGCCGCCGGCGTGGAGGTCGTAGAGCTTCGCGATCGCGGTGAACTCCTGCGAGCCGGCCACCGCGTTGGAGAGTTGAGCGTAGATGCGGTTGGAGAGCACCTCGTCGCGCGTACGCGCGTCGGGCGCCAGGTGCTCGATCAGCTCGTCGAACGTGCGCTTGGAGTCGAGCATCAGCGCCCAGAGCTCGCCGCGCATCTCGACGCCGTGCTCGGCGAAGCGCTCGCGGTCGATCAGGCGCGGCTCGTTGCCGAGCTCCTCGAGCCCGAGCGAGTTCGCCAGCCGCCGCGCGGGGTCGATCGTCACCACGGCGACCTTCGCGCCCTCCGCCGCGGCGCCCATCGCGAGCGCGGCCGCGGTCGTGGTCTTGCCCACGCCGCCCGAGCCGGCGCACACGACGATCCTGCGCCCGGCGAGGAGGTCGGAGATCGAGGTCAGGGTCAGATGAGCCCCTCGCGGACCGCGTGCGCGACGGCCTGCGAGCGGGAGCGGGCGTTGAGCTTCGTCACGACGTCGTGCAGCACGTTCTTCATGGTGCGCTCGGAATAGCACAGCTCCTGCGCGACCTCGCGCGTCGGATGCCCGTCGGCGATGAGCGACAGGACCTGCTGCTCGCGGTCGGTGAGGCGTGCGGCGATCGGCTTGTCGTCGTCGGTGGTGAGGCCGTCGAGCAGGTCGCGCAGCAGCTCGGAGGTGACGACGCCCGTGCCGCTGGCGGCGGCGCGCACGGCGCTCGCGAGCGAGTCGGTGGTCAGCGTCTCCTTGCGCAGCACGCCGCCCGCGTCGTCCTCCCAGGCAGTTCGCACGCCGTCGGCGTGGCCGACGGATCGCACTTCGGGAAGCGCTTCGAGGCACACCGCAAGTCCACGACGGTAGGTCGTGTGCGGATCGACGACGAAGAGATTCAAACCATCCCTGCCTGTCCTCCACGCCTCGGTGGCGCTGTTGCCCGCCCTGCCAGCTCGCGCCATGTTACGCCCGCGTCGACCTGATGGAAAGCAGCTCGCTGCGGAGCTCCTCCGCCACCGCGACGAAGAACCGTCGCGGCGCGGTCGAGCTCGGGTCGAGGACGTCCATCGCGTCCTCGTCGCGGTACGACGAGCGCCATGCTGAGGGCGACTCTAACCGCCGGGGGGTTCCAGGTGGAGATGATTGCGGGCGACCTTCCGGGCAGATCTGAGTCGGCTACCCGCCGAGCAGCGCGAGCGCGGGGGTGAGCGTGAGCGCGATCAGGAGCGCGTCAGGTGCGCGCACGCGCAGGCGCGCGTGGGCGGGCGGCGCGCCGGCGGTGTAGCCGGCGGACTCGGTGGCCACCCAGGCGGTCACGGTGTCGGCCAGGTCGGCCGGCTTGAGCTCGACGTCCGCGAAGCGGTCGGCGGCGGCGCGCCCGGCGGCCACGAGCTGCGGGCCGGAGTCGAGGCCCTCCATCGCGGCGGCGCCCTCCTTGACGGACGGGAGCGCGCGCAGCCGGTGCAGCGCGCGGCGGAACGTCTCGCGCAGGCCGGGCGCGCCGGCGGCCGCGCGCATCCACGTCGCGACGGCGACGAGCAGGACGGCGCGCAGCATCCGCTGCAGCGTCAGCTCCAGCCCGGCGCCGCTCAGCAGCCCGCCGGTCAGCGCGGCGAACGCCAGCAGGCCGGCGAGCAGCAGGCCGAGCGGGACGGCGTCGTAGTCGGGCCGCGACAGCAGCCACGCGGGGATCAGCCACGCGGTGACGCCGAGCAGCAGCGGCCACGACGTGCCGGCGAGCA
>DATHJG010000655.1:0-5667 GCA_035489875.1 Solirubrobacteraceae bacterium
GCCTGCCACTTGCGGGAGCCTCTCGCCCCCGACGATCATCGAGACCATCGTCTCGTGGTTGTTCTCCGTGGCCTCGGCCTCTCCGACCTTTGTGCCCTGTCGCAGGACGACGGCGCGGTCGGCGACCGAGATCACCTCTTCGAGGTTGTGACTGATGATGATCACCGCAACGCCGGCCTCCGGCAGCTGCCGGATCAGGCGCAACACGTTCCCGCGCTCACGCAGGCCCAGCGCCGCCGTTGGCTCGTCGAGGATCACGAGCTGCCGCGCAAACGCGATCCCCTTCGAGACCGCGATCGCCTGCCGCTGGCCGCCGGAGAGGAGGCCGACGGGCGTCTTGAGGTTGGGGATCCGGACCTCGAGCCGATGCAGCGTGCGGCGCGCCTCGTCGAGCATCGCCCGCCGTTTCACTACGCCGAGCCCGCGCGGCCGCGCGGGCCAGCTCGGCTCCGAGCCCGCGAACAGGTTCTCCGCGATCGACAGGTTGTCGAAAAGCGCGAGGTCCTGATAGACGATCCCTACGCCCTGGGCGCGGACGCCAGCCGGCGAGCCGGCGTGGTAGCGCTCGCCGGCCAGGACGATCTCCCCGTCGTCGGGGCGGTAGATCCCGGCGATGCACTTCACCAGCGTGGACTTGCCCGCGCCGTTGTCGCCGAGAAGGGCGACGACCTCGCGGTCGCGCACGGCGAAGCTCACGCCGTCGAGCGCCGCGTGGTTGCCGAACCGCTTGGTCAGGCCGTGGATCTCCAGCACGTTGCCTGGCGCCATCACTCAGCCTCCGCTTGGATCTGCGCCTGCCGGATCCGCAGCCGGCCCTCCACGCGCATGCGCAGCGCGTCCAGGCCGACGGCGGCGATCAGGACCGTGCCGACCGCGAACGGCGTCCAGTTCGGCGAGACCGAGAGCAGCGTCAGCCCGTTCGTGATCGACCCGAGGATCACCGCGCCCACGACCGTCGCCCATACGCTGCCGCGACCACCCGTCAGGCTCGCCCCGCCGATCACGACGGCCGCGATGGCGATCAGGATCGAGTTTCCGTTGTCGGCGCTTCCCGCCGCATTGCGCCCGGCGATCAGGATTCCGGCGATCGCGGCGAAGAGGCTCGCGATCACGTAGACGCTGAAGTACACCCGGCGCACGGGGATGCCGACCTTGCTCGCGGCGTCCGGGTTTCCGCCGATCGCCACGATCCAGCGACCCCACACCACGCGGTTGAGCAGGAAGGCGAGCGCTCCGGCCGCCACCAGGACGAGGATCACTGGCCCGGGAACGCCGGCGATCTCGCCGTTGGCCAGCGTGAGCAGGTGGTCGGGTACGCCCGGCACCTGGGACCCGCCGGAGACGACGGCGGAGAGGCTCTGCACTACGTAGAGCATCCCCAGCGTGACGATGAACGCGTTCCCGATCCGCAGGCTCACGATCACGAGCGAGTTCAGCACGCCGATCGCGAGACCCGCCGCCAGCATGGCGGGGACCACGAGCCACCAGAGGTCCGGGTGATCGCGGAAGAGCACCGCTCCGATCACCGTGCACAGGCCCACCGTCGCCCCGAGCGACACGTCCAGCGATCCAACCATCACCACCACGAGCGCGCCGAGGGCCATCAGGGCGACCGAGCTCGACTGCACGAGGATGTTCGTGAGGTTGGATTCGGTCAGGAAGAAGGGGCTCAGGGCCGCGAAGGTGACCCAGATACAGCCGAGCACGACCAGCGGTCCCGCGGCGATGACGCGGAGCGCCAGCGCGAGCCCGACGCCTCGCCGCTGCGGCATCTCGGACCCCCGGCGGCCGTGCGGCGCCCACCGCCGACCGTCGCCCCCGGCGGTCGTCGGCTCGGGTGCTTCGAGCTCTACCGGCATCGGCTCGGCGTCCTCCGCGTGAACCGGTACGCCGTCGTGGGACGCGAGCGCCCCGTGCGCTGTCTGGCCATCTCCTCCTCCTGCTCCTGCTCGTGGCGCGTGCTCTCGGCGACCTATTGCCTGAGATAACGTTTCCTAAGAGGCGGCGAGAGTACCCCAACGTTCGTCCGGATGTCAAGAAGTCGTGTCGTTCGGCGAGTTTGGGCTGCGTATGCTTTGCTACCGCTTATGGACGCCCACGGGACCGGTACACCTGGGGAAACGTTTCTGGGGTCGCGGGCGGCCGCAGCCGGTGGCGAGGAACCGCGCACCGCCGAAGGCGTCAGCCGGGAACCCCGCGCCGCCGAAACCGCCCGCAAAGGCCGCCGGCCGACGATGAAGGAGGTCGCGGCAGTGGCTGGCGTCGGGCTGGCCACGGTCTCGCGTGTGGTCAACGGGCGGCCGGTGCGCGCCGACCTCACCGCCCGCGTGCACGAGGCCGTCGAGCTGCTCGGCTATCAGCACGACCACACCGCGAGCTCGCTGCGTCGTGGCGACCGCCTCTCGGCCACCGTCGGCCTGATCTTCGAGGACGTGGCCAACCCGTTCTTCTCGGCCGTGCACCGCGGCGTCGAAGACGTGGCACGCCAGCGCGGCGTCCTCACCTACGCCGGCAGCTCCGACGGGCTGGCCGAGCGCGAGCGCGAGCTGGCCGCGTCCCTGGTCGCCCGCCGGGTCGACGGGCTCATCGTGGCGCCGGCCGCCGAGGATCAGGGCTACCTGCAGCGCGAGCGCACGGCGGGCGTCGCGCTCGTCTTCGTGGACCGCCCGGCACGTTTCCTGGACGCCGACGTCGTGCTGACCGACAACGCCGGCGGCGCCGCCGCGGCGGTCTCGCACCTCATCGCGCACGGACATCGCCGCATCGCCATCCTCCGGCGCGGCGATCGCCCGGAGCTGCACACCGCCAGCGAGCGCCTGCGCGGCTACCGCGACGCCCTCGCGCGCCACGGCATCCCCGAGGACCCGGCTCTCATCCGCTCCGCGCACGAGCGGCCGGGGGAGGCACTGCGCCGGCTGTTGGAGGCGCCCGACCCGCCGACCGCCGTCTTCACGAGCCAGAACCTCATCACCGTCGCCGTCGTGCTCGCCATCCACGAGCTTGGGATGCAGCGCACGCTCGCGCACGTCGGCTTCGACGATGTCGCCCTCGCCGGCGCCGTCGAGCCCGGGCTGACGGTCATCGCCCAAGATCCGGTCGCCATCGGCCGCAGCGCGGCGGAGCTGCTGTTCTCGCGCGTGGACGGCTACGATGGCCCGTCGCGACGCGTCGTGCATCCCGCCACACTCATCGCGCGCGGCTCGGGCGAACGACCGGGGCCGACGTGATCGTCGTCGCCGAGGAGGCGCTCTACGACCTCGTCGTCGACCACAGCGACCACGTGCGAGCCCACCCCGGAGGCGGGCCTTTCAACACCGCGCGCACGATCGGGCGCCTCCGGCAGCCCGTGGCGTATCGCGGCCGGCTGTCGAACGACCGCTTCGGCACCGCGCTCGAGCCGACAGCTCGCCGCGGACGGCGTGCGCCCTGGAAGCGGTCATCCACACGGACGCACCGACGACGCTCTCCACTCGCGGAGGTCGACGAGGCGGGCAGCGCGCGTACCGCTTCTACGCGCAGGGCACGTCCGCAGTCGTATCGGCGGCGCGGATGGACTGCTCGACGAGCTAAGACCGCCGATGGACGTGCGATGCTCCCCGCGCGTGCTCGGCGGGTTGACGACCATGTATGACGTCTGTGATCGAGGACGTTTCGGGGGCGGCGTGGTCGGTCCCCGCAAGGCCGTCGGGGGCATCTCGGGGGCGTGGGTTACGGTGTTTTGGCTCAGCGACTGGGGATGTCCGGACTCTCGAACCTATTCCCACCACTTTTCGGAGCGTTGGAGGAGCGCTCGACTCAATGAGTCGCTGGGCTATGGAGCCGACGAGGAGGTGCAGTGAGACACCGCTCGGTCCTCGATCGCCGCCGCTGGGTCTGCTTCGAACGCCAACGGCGGCGAGACCATGACGATCGGAACCCTGTCGCCGAGCCGGCGATCTCGCATCGCCCGATTGCCCGATTGGTAACGCAGCACGGCGACCGTGTCGTTGCCGTCCACGAAGCGGAGGGCTCCATCTGCTCGGGCGAACTGCGGCACACCCAGCAGACGCAGCGCGTCGCGCTCGAGGTCAAGCGTGGTCGGATGGCCGTCTAAGGACGAGCGCGGCGATAACGGGCCAGCCCGGCGCACGAGTGGCAGATGCGGTGATTGCCGCTTCGGCGATGTTGCGCCGGTACAGCAGCCGCGCGAACGCGGCCGCGGTGAGGGGCATGAACGTGCTGTACACCGCCGCTGGCACGGTGAGCGCGGGAGCGACGAGCGCCGCGACGGCGATCGCGGGGGCGGTGTTGTGCACGCCGAGCTCGATGCCGACCGCCCGTGGCGGCGCGGGTGCTGAGCCCAGGCGACGCGGCGATCGCGAACGAGCGGGCCATGCCCAGGAGGTTCAGCGTGACGGCGGCGGCTACCCGTGCTCCGGAGGCCCTGGGAGCCCGCATGACCGGCCGCTCCGAGCGTGTCGGGACCGTGCCGATCAGGCGAGACTCCCGGCCGCGGAGCGGTTACGGAGGGCCCGGCGGGCGATCGCCCGTCTGTGGACCTCCGTGGGGCCATCGTAGATCCGGAAGGGCCGCACCTCGGCCATGTAGCGAGCCAGCGGCGCGTCTCCGGACACGCCTAGCGCGCCGCAAATCTGCACCGACCGGTCGACCACGCGGTCGACCGCCTCGGCCACGTGGGCCTTGGCGATCGCCGACTCCTCGCGGGCCGGCAAGCCGGTGTCGAGCGCCCAAGCGCAGTGCCAGATGAGCAGTTGGCTGGTCCGGAGGTCAACCACGGAGTCCGCGATTAGCCCCTGCACCATCCCCAACTCGCCCAGCAGCCCCCCGAACGCCTCGCGTTCGTTCGCCCGGTCGAGCGCGATGTCGAGCGCCCGGCGCGCGAGCCCGAGCCAGCGCATGCAGTGCGTGAGCCGCGCAGGGGCGAGCCGGACCTGCGCGTAGCGAAATCCCTCGCCCGCCTTCCCGAGGATGGCTTCGGCGCCGACCCGGCAGTCGTCAAAGACGATCTCGGCGTGGCCGCCGGGGAAGCTGCGGTCGATCGCGTCGACCACCCGCTCGACCCGCATCCCCGGCGTGTCGGCGTCGACGAGGAACATCGTGGCGCCGTCGCCGGTCCGGGCCATGCAGATCGTGAACGCCGAGCCGATCGCGCCAGTGATGAACCACTTGTGGCCCGAGATCGACCACCCGTCGCCCGCGCGCACGGCTTCCGTGCGGAGCATGTTCGGGTCCGACCCGGCGCCCGGGGCCGGCTCGGTCATGGCGAAGCACGAGCGGATCTCCCCGCGGGCGAGCGGTTGGAGGTACCGCGCCCGCTGCTCGGGCGTCGCGACCTTGTCGAGCAGGTGCATGTTGCCCTCGTCGGGTGCCGCGCAGTTGAGCGCCTGCGGCCCGAGCAGGCTGTAGCCGGCCTCCTCGAACACGACCGCCGCGCCGCGGTGGTCAAGGCCGAGGCCGCCGAGCTCGCGCGCGACCTGGGGCGCGAACACGCCCGCCGTCCAGGCCGCCGCCTGCAGCTCGGCGCGGAGATCGTCGTCGAGCCCGTGCACGGACCGGTCGCGTTGCTCGGCGGGGAGGACGACGTCGCGCACGAACGCCCGGACCCGCTCGCGGAGCGTCTCGAGCTCCCCGTCGACCGTGAAGTCGATCACCGTAGGACCCCTTCGC
>DATHJG010000656.1:0-2441 GCA_035489875.1 Solirubrobacteraceae bacterium
GACCATGCGGTACGCGGACGGTGGCCCGGTCGCGGTGACCGACGGCCCCTACGCCGAGTCGAAGGAGTCGCTCATCGGTTTCTGGATCGTCGACGTCGAGACGGAGGAGCGCCTGCGCGAGATCGTCGGGCGCATCGTGAAGTGGTCGGGCGTCGTCGAGGTCCGGCCACTCGGCGAGGCGCCGACCGATTTCTGATGCCGACTGAGGGCGCGATCGAGGGGCTGCTGCGAGAGCTGACCCCGCGGGTGCTCGGCACGCTCGTGCGTCGGCACGGCCGGTTCGAGGAATGCGAAGATGCCCTGCAGGAGGCGCTCATCGCCGCCACGCAGCAGTGGCCGCAGCAGGGGATCCCCGATGATCCACGGGCCTGGCTGGTCGCGGTGGCAGGCCGGCGACTGGTGGATGCCTGGCGCAGCGAGAGCGCCCGGCGCGTGCGCGAGAGAGCGGTGTTCGATCTCGAGCCGGTCGATGCCGTCCCCGCGGCCGATTCCGACGACACGCTCGCCCTGCTGCTGTTGTGCTGCCACCCGGCGATCTCGCCGCCGTCGCAACTGGCGCTGACGCTCCGCGCGGTCGGCGGGCTCACCACCGGCGAGATCGCGAGCGCCTTCCTCGTGCCGGAGGCGACGATGGCCCAGCGCATCAGCCGGGCGAAGGCGACGATCAAGGCGGCAGGGGCGCGGTTCGACCCTCCGGCGGGGGCGGAGCTCGTGGAGCGCATCGCCGTCGTGCGGCACGTGCTCTACCTCGTGTTCAACGAGGGGTATGCCAGCTCGACCGGCGACCGGGTGCAACGCACCGAGCTCACGACCAAGGCGATCCGGCTGACGCGGATGCTGCTCGCCGCATCCGCCGCCCTGCCCGATGCGATCCCCGAGACCGCCGGGTTGCTGGCGCTGATGCTGCTCACCGACGGACGCCGCGCGGCGCGTGAGCGCGCCGGCGAACTCATCCCCCTCGGCGAGCAGGATCGGTCCCTCTGGGACGCGGCGCAGATCGCCGAGGGCATCACGCTCGTGGAGCGCACGCTCGGCACGGCGGGGATCGGTCCGTATCAGGTGCAGGCGGCGATCGCCGCGGTGCACGATGAAGCGGGGTCGGATGCCGAAACCGACTGGCGCCAGATCCTCGCCCTCTACGCCGTGCTGGAGGGCATCGCACCCGGCCCGGTCGTGACGCTCAACCGCGCGGTCGCCCTCGCCCGCGTCGACGGTCCGCGCGCGGGCCTCGCGCTGCTCGGAACACTCGACGACGACGCGCGCCTCGAGCATTCGCACCGGCTCGACGCGGTACGGGCGCACCTGCTCGAGCTCGCGGGCGACCCGGTCGCGGCGCGCGAGGCGTACCTGCGTGCGGCCCGCCATGCCGGGAGCGTGCCGGAGCAGCGCTACCTGGCGCTGCGTGCGGCGTCTATCCGGTGATCGGGGCCATCGCCGATCGAGCCTGTCGAGATCATGTCTGTCGAAATCACGCGGCCGCCTTCGCCGCCGCGAGGTCGTCGAACAGCTCGGTGTTCAGGCGGTAGGCCGTGAGCACCTCGTCGATGACGCGCTCGCGTTCGGTCTCGTCCCACGACACGGCGTCGAGCTGGTCGCGGTAGGTCTCCTTGAACTGCTTGGGGCTGGCGATCTGGTCGAACAGATAGAAGCCGACCCCGTTCGTCTCGAATCCGAACTGGCGCTGCATGATCCGGCGGATCACCTGCCCGCCGGAGAGGTCGCCGAGGTAGCGGGTGTAGTGGTGGGCGACGAATCCCCCGGCCCAGCGCCGCGCGACGATGCCGCGGATGCGGTCGACATAGCGCACGGTGGTGGGCAGGGGCGCGATCGCGTCCCGCCAGCCCTCCCCGAGCAGGAAGCCGAGGTCGGCCTCGAGCGCCGGCAACCGGGTGAGTTGATCGCTGAGGAACGGTGCGGCGACGGCGTCGTCGGCGAACGCCGCGCCCGCCGTTTCGAGCGCCTCGTACACGAAGTAGTGCTGGGCGACGAGCGCGATGTAGTCCTCGCGCGTGCCGCGCCCGCTCATGAGGTCGGACATGAAACCCGCCCCCTCGCTCTCGTCGTGACCCGACCACGTGCGCTCGCGCAGGGCCTGGGAGAACGGGATGACGGTCACGGTGACCCTTCGGGTTAGGTGACCCTAACCCTATCGGCACGACGTATCGCCGGGCTAGTGACCGTGAACCGGCAGGGTCGGCGCGGAGGGCGAGGCGCCTTCGCCCACCTCGGTGGCGGCGAGCGCCGGTGTCGCGAGGGCGACGACGACGAGCGCGCCCGCGGCGAGTCCGAACAGGTGGCGCCCCGTGCGCAGGGGACGATCGAACCGGGACGAGCCGCCGGGTGCCGCCGACCACCGCAGCATCCCGGTGATGCCGATCGCGATCGCGAGGTCGAGGAGGCTCGCGAGCAGCATCGGCAGCACGCGCGGGCCCGCGATCCCG
>DATHJG010000657.1:0-2638 GCA_035489875.1 Solirubrobacteraceae bacterium
CCCGAGGGCGTCTCGCCGTTCGAGATGACCAGCGCGTTCGCGACGCTCGCAGCGCGCGGCGTCCACCATCGTCCCCAGCTGTTCGAGCGCGTGACGGCCGGCGGGCGCGAGCTGCAGCGGCTGTCCCGGGCCGGCAGCCAGGCGCTGACCCCCACGGTGGCGAGCCGTGTGACCGACGCGCTCGAGGGCGTGGTCAGCAGCGGCACCGGCGTCGCCGCCTACTTCGGGCGGCCGGCGGCCGGCAAGACCGGCACCGCCGAGGGCTTCAAGGACGCCTGGTTCTGCGGCTACGTCCCGCAACTGGCCGCCTGTGCCTGGATCGGGCAGACGAGCGGCGAGATCCCGATGGCCGACGTCGCCGGCTTCGCCCAGGTCGTCGGCGGCTCCGTCCCGGCACGCATCTGGCATGACTTCATGGCTCCCGCCGTGAGCCCGTGGCCGGTGCGGTCCCTCGGCGGCGGACGGTCGTCCGACGGGACTTCTACGGTGGGCGGACGGATCGACCGTCGTCTCGGACACCTCGCGACATGCTCCACATCCATCGTGCTGAACGGGCCGACGGCCTGGTCGGGGCGCTCGGCGCGCTCCTCGCGGATCCGCTCGCCGACCCGTTCGCGCGCGAGGTCCTCGCCGTCCCCACGCGCGGGATCGAGCGCTGGCTCACGCAGCGGCTGTCGTCCGTGCTCGGGGCGACGGCGGGCCGGAGCGACGGCGTGTGCGCGAACGTCGACTTCCCCACGCCCCGCCGGCTCGTCGGCGACGCGGTCGCGGGGGCGTCCGGGATCGAGCCGGACGCGGACCCGTGGCTGCCGGAGCGCGCGGTGTGGCCGCTGCTCGACGTCGTGGACGAGTCGCTCGCCGAGCCGTGGCTGCACAGCCTGGCCGATCATCTCCGCGGCCCCGCGCAGGCCCGGCGCTTCGCCACGGTCCGCCACGTCGCCGACCTCTTCGACCGCTACGCGCTGCACCGGCCGGAGCTGGTCCGCGCCTGGGCGGCCGGGGAGGACGGCGGCGTCCCGGACGACGCCGCGTGGCAGGCGGAGCTGTGGCGGCGCCTCCGCGCGCGGATCGCCGACGCCGGCCCGGCCGAGCGGTTGGAGCGCGCGTGCGCCCGGCTCCGCGCGGAGCCCGGTGTCGTCGAACTCCCGCCGCGCGTCTCGCTGTTCGGCCTGACCCGGCTGCCCGCCGGACATCTCGAGGTGCTGCGGGCGCTGGCGGCCGGGCGCGATGTCCACCTCTTCGTGCTGCATCCCTCCCCGATGCTGTGGGAGCGGGTCGCGACCCGCGGCGGCGCGCCGACGGTCCGCCGCCGGGACGACGCCACCGCGACGCTGCCCGCCAACCGCCTGCTCGCCTCGTGGGGGCATGACGCCCGCGAGCTGCAGCTCGTCCTCGCCGGCGCCGAGGAGCACGCCGACCATCACCACGACGTCGAGCACCGCGGCGACACGCTGCTCGAGCGCATCCAGGCCGACGTGCGCGCGGACCGCGAGGCGGCCGCCAGCCCGCTGCTCGACCCCGGCGACCGCAGCATCCAGGTCCACTCCTGCCACGGCCGGGCCCGGCAGGTGGAGGTGCTGCGCGACGCGATCCTGCACCTGCTGGAAGAGGACCCGACGCTCGAGCCACGCGACGTGATCGTGATGTGCCCCGACATCGAGACGTTCGCGCCGCTGATCCAAGCGACGTTCGGCGCCGGCGAGGACCCGGACGCGGAGCCGCTCCCAGTCGACATCCGGCCGCCCGACCTGCGCGTGCGGCTGGCCGACCGCTCGCTGCGGCAGACCAACCCCGTGCTGGGCGTCGTCGCCCGCCTGATCGAGCTCGCGGAGGAGCGGCTCACCGCATCGCAGGTGCTCGATCTCGCCGATCGCGACCCGGTGCGGCGCCGGTTCGGGCTCGACGACGACGACGTCGCGCGCATGGAGGAGTGGGTCCGGGCGAGCGGCATCCGCTGGGGTCTCGACGCCGACCACCGCGCTCCGTTCAAGCTCGAGGCGCTCCCCACCGGCACGTGGCGGGCCGGGCTCGACCGGCTGCTGCTCGGCGTGACGATGAGCGAGGACGAGCAGCGGCTGTTCGCCGGGGTGCTCCCGCTCGACGACGTCGAGAGCGGCGCGATCGAGCTCGCCGGCCGCTTCGCCGAGCTCCTCGACCGCCTGCAGGCGGCGCTCGACGCGCTGAGCCGGCCGATGCCGATCGCGCGGTGGGCGGAGGCGATCGCCGCCGCCGCCGACGCGCTGACCGCGACGACCGCGCGGGATACGTGGCAGCGGGCCGAGCTGCAGCGCCTGCTCGACGACGTCGTGACCGAGGCCGCGGGCCACGACGCCGAGCTCGCGCTCCCGGAGGTCCGCACGCTGCTCGCCGACCGGCTGCGCGGCCGCCCCACGCGCGCGAACTTCCGCACCGGCCACCTGACGATCTGCACGCTGGTCCCGATGCGCTCGGTGCCGCACCGGGTGGTCTGCCTGCTCGGGCTCGACGACGGCGTGTTCCCGCGCAAGACCTCGCGCGACGGCGACGACCTCATGCTCGACGACCCGCACGTGGGCGAGCGCGACACGCGCACCGAGGACCGCCAGCAGCTCCTCGACGCGCTGATGGCGGCGACCGACCGGCTGATCGTCACCTACAC
>DATHJG010000658.1:0-10599 GCA_035489875.1 Solirubrobacteraceae bacterium
CCGACCTCCGACATCAGCGCTCCTTCGCGAACGCTGCGTCGAAGGCGACCGACGAGGGAGCGAAGTCGGTCCGGCGCACGAATGCGAGCGCGTCCGGCGCGCCCCATTCGCGATCCATGCCCGAGTCCTCCCACTCGATCGAGAGCGGCCCCTCGTAGCCGACCCGGTTGAGCGCGCGGATCATCGACTCGAAGTCGACGTCGCCGTGCCCGGGGGAGACGAAGTCCCAGCCGCGGCCGGGCTGGCCGAAGTCGAGGTGGCCGCCGAGGATCGACGAGCGCCCGTCCAGCCGGCGCTTGGAGTCCTTGATGTGGGCGTGCAGGATCTTCGCCCCGAACTCGCCGATGAACGCGGCGGAGTCGAGGAACTGGTGCTCGAAGTGGCTGGGGTCGAAGTTGATGCCGAACCCGTCGCGGTCGCCGATCGCGTCGAGCGCCTTGCGCGTCGTGACGAAGTCGTAGGCGATCTCCGTCGGGTGCACCTCGAGCGCGAACTTCACGCCCTCGGCGTCGAACACGTCGATGATCGGCCCCCAGCGCTCGGCGAACTCCTGGTAGCCGGCCTCGACTGCCGCGAAATCGTTCGGCGGGAACGAGTAGACGAGATGCCAGATCGGCGAGCCCGTGAAACCGGTCACGATCTCCACGCCGAGCTGCGCCGCCGCCCGCGCGGTGTCCTTCATCCGCTCCGCTGCGCGCTGCCGCACGCCCTCGGGGTCGCCGTCGCCCCACACCTCGGCGTCGAGCACGCCCTGATGACGCTCGTCGATCCGGTCGCAGACGGCCTGGCCGACGAGGTGGTTGCCGATCGCCCAGACGCTCAATCCATGCTGCTCCAGCACGCTGCGCCGGCTCGCGGCGTAGCCAGGGTCGCGCACCGCCTGCGCGACATCGAAGTGGTCGCCCCAGCAGGCCAGCTCGAGCCCGTCGAAGCCCCAGTCGGCGCACTTGGGGGCCAGGTCGGTCAACGGCAGGTCGGCCCACTGGCCGGTGAACAACGTGACTGGTCGACTCATGGACTCTCCTGCTGGGGGTTTGCGATCTCGAGCCGGACTCCCGCGGCCCGGTATTCCTCCGCGACGCCTGCCGGCAGTTCAGCGTCGGTGACTATCGCATCGAGCTCCTGCGCGCGCGCGATCGACAGCAGCGACGAGCGGCCGAACTTCGTCGCATCGATCAGCCCGATGCTGCGCTCGGCGCTCGCGCGGGCGGCGTTGACGACGTCGGCGAGCGGCCGCCGCGCGGTCGTCAGGCCCTGGTCGAGGCTCACCCCGGCGGCCGACACGAACGCGACCGCGAAGTTGAGCTCCGACAGGAACTCCACCGTCCAGCGGCCCGCGAGCATGCGCATGTGCTGGTCGAGCTCGCCCGGCGTGACGACGACGTGCACCGCGTCCGCCTGGATCTCGTAGGCGATCGCCGGCGAGTTCGTCACCAGCGTCAGCTCGTACGGCGGGTCCTCCACCAGGCGGCGGGCCAACGCCAGCGCGCTCGACGACGCGTCGAGGAAGATCGTCGCCCCGTGCCCGACGTAGCGCACGGCGTGCGCGGCGATCGCCGCCTTGGCCGCGCCGGCCTGCTCGGCGCGCTGCGTCCACGCGGTCGGGATCGTCGGCGCGGCCGGCGTCACGCCGACCGCCCGCGCGCCTCCGTGCACCCGCTCCACCAGGCCCTCGCGCGCCAGCGCCTCCAGGTCGCGGTGCACCGTGACCGCGGAGACGGCGTGGTCGCGCGCCAGGTCGGCGACGGACACGCCGCCGTCGCGCTGGATGCGCTTGAGGATCTCGGCCCGCCGGAGTGCTGGAGGCACGGTGTTCAGACGCGCTCCTCGAACGCCCGTCGCGTCACGGAGACCTCGAGCGGACGGAACTCGTCGATCGCGCGGACGAGGTGGTTCGCGTAGCGGTTGAGCGCCTCCTCGCCCTTCTCGGGCGTCGCGCGCATCGGGTTGCCGATCACGCCCGTGCGGGAGAACTCGCCGTGGTCCATCGGGAAGACGAAGTACTGGTAGCCCTCGAACTCGACGTCCGGCGCGCCGTCCTTCTTGATGAACGAGTCGGGCAGCCAGCGCGGCACCCGCGCGCGGTCCTCGGCGGCGTGCTCCATCTTCACGAGCGATCGATCGTGCGCCATCACCTGCGACGTCTCCAGCTCCGACGCGTGCCAGCCGGGCGTCTCCTCCGGCGGGTTCTCCAGCACGCCCTCCAGCAGCCCGATGTAGCGCTCGGCGTACGGCTTGTAGAGCGCGACGAACGCGCCGGTCTCGTACTTGATCCGGCGCAGCAGCGGGTCGAGGACCTTCGTGTTGGAGCCGTGCCCGTTGACGAACACCAACTTGTTCCAGCCGTGGTGGATGAGCGAGCGCGCGATGTCGTAGAGCGCTTCGTTCAGCGTGCTCGCGCGCAGCGTGATCGTCCCGACCCCCGACTCGGGTTCGCGCAGGTGCTGGGGGGAGTAGCCGGCCCAGAACGGCGGTGCGTACGGCACCTCGGCCCGCTCGGCGGCGCGGCGCGACACCTCCAGGGCGGTGATCGTGTCGGTCCCCAGCGGCAGGTGCGCGCCGTGCTGCTCGCACGACCCGATCGGGATCAGGATCAGGTCGGAGCGCTCCTGGAACCAGGCGATGTCCGGCGGCGCCAGGTCGAGCAGGTTGTGCGACGTCGGACGGTCATCCGGCATTGGCGGGCTCCTTGACGAGGGTGAGGTAGCGGTCGGCGACGAGGTCGGCGAAGGCCGGGTCATCGACGTGGGCGTCGACCTCCTCGTAGACGAAGTCGGGGCGCAGCGCTGCGCGCAGCGCGTCGATGAACGCGCGGTCGGCCGGCGGGTCGTAGAGGTCGCCGCCCTCGGCGTCGGCGAGCGAGAAGCCGCGCGCGGGGACGACGACGCACACCGGCCCCGTGGACGCGGAGAGCCGCTCGGCGATCATCCGGCCGAGCTCCACGCCCTCCTCCGCGGAGAGCCGGACGAGCGTGGCGACCGGATTGTGGAAGTAGCTCTTGCGGTCGCGGTAGCGCTCGGGGACGGTGTCGCGCGCGCCCTGGTTGAAGAAGTCGCAGCAGCCCGGGACGACGACCTGCGGCAGCGCGTGGCGGCCCGCGACGCGCAGCCGCTCCGGACCGGTCGCGTGGACCCCGTCCATCAGCGAGTTCGCCAGCTCGGAGAGCGTGTAGTCGATGACGCCCGCGAGCGCGCCCGACGCCGCGAGCTTCTCCATCGCGGGTCCGCCGACGCCGTTGGCGTGGAAGACGACCGGCGCGTGGCCGGCGTCGAGCAGCCGCTCGCGCAGGCGCATGACGCCGGGCGTGGTCTGGCCGAGCATCGTCACCCCGACGGTCCGCTCGCCGAGGTGGCCGACCGCGCCGCCGCCGTCGCGCGCCATCCCGGCGATCGCGGCGGCGGCGTTGTCGAAGATCGCGCGCGAGATCGGGTGCAGGCCGAGGATGTCCACGACCGAGTGCATGACCATCGTGTCGGTCTCGCCCATGAACGGCGCGAACTCGCGCCGCCCCGACGCGCTCGGCGTGACGATCAGCTTCGGCACGCCGACCGGCAGCGCGTGCATCGCGCCCGCGCCCATCAGCCCGCCCTCGGCGCCGCCGAGGCAGAGCGCGCCGTCGAGCCGGCCGTCCTCGAACAGGCCGAGGCAGACCGCCCGCACGCCGGCGAGCATCCGCTCGACGGCGGCGCCGCGGGACCCGGCGGCGCGCACCTCCTCGAGCGCGTCTCCCGCCGCGGATGCCACCTCCGCGTGCGAGATGTCGGGCGCGATGCCCGCCGGCTCCCCGAGGATGCCCGTGTCGATCACGATCGGCCGCGCGCCCAGGGCGCGCAGCCGGTCGCGGACGTACGCGATCTCCTCACCCTTCGTGTCGAGGGTGCCGATCAGGGCGATCCAGGGGTCCTGCGCCACGGCGCCGCTTTCAGGCGGCCGCGCCGACGGCGTCGATCGCCGTCCGCAGGCGGTCGATCGAGTCCTGGACGTAGCGGTCGTAGTAGTGCTCGGGCAGCACGCCGGTGCCGTGGTCGCGCAGGAACTGCTCCATGCCCTGCCCCGCGTCGCTCTCGGCCGCGTCGGCGATCTCGGTGCGGTCCGACAGCGGCGACCGGTCGACCGGCACGACGAACTCGACGGTGAGGTAGTCGTCGTAGCCGATGTCCGCGAGCTCGGAGACGATCCCCTCCCAGTCGATCGCGCCCTGGCCCGGCGGCATCCGGTTGTTGTCGGCGACGTGGAAGTCGACCAGGTAGGAGCCGGTGTCGCGGATCGCCTGGCGCCAGTCGGCCTCCTCGATGTTCATGTGGAAGATGTCGAGCGAGACGCCGCAGTTGCCGCCGACGTCCTTGGCCAGCGCGACCGCCTGGTCGGCGCGGTTGATGAAGTACGTCTCGAAGCGGTTGAGCGGCTCGATGCCGATCCGCACCCCGACCTGCTCGGCGTGCGCCTGGCACTCCCGCAGGCCCTCGACGGCCCAGCGCCACTCGTCCTCCGGCGTGCCCATCGGGACCACCTTGCCGACCGTCGACGGCACGACCGTGACGATCTTCCCGCCGAGCGAGCCGACCAGCGAGAGGCAGTCCTTGACGTACTGCACGCTCGCCATGCGGACGTAGTGGTCCTCGTGCACGAGGTCCCGGCCGCCGGTCATCAGCGTCACCGAGCCCCAGCACTCCAAGCCGTTCTGATCGAGCAGCTGCTTCACGTGGTCCGGGTCGTAGACCGCCGGCTCGCCCGAGATCTCGATCCCGTCGTAGCCGCTGCGACCGAGCCGGGCGATCGTCGTGTCGATCGACTCGGGCCGCATCCAGTTGTGCATCGCGACCTTCAGCGCCATCCGTTCCCTCCTCCTCTGCTGGAGTCCGTTACAGCCCCATCTTCCCTGGGTTCATGACCCCGTGCGGGTCGAGCGCCGATTTGATGCGGGCCATCGTGTCCAGCGCCGCTCCGTGCTGGCGGCGCATGTAGGGGCCGAGCTTGAGCCCGACCCCGTGGTGATCGTTCATGACCCCGCCGGCATCCAGCGCCGCGGTCATCCCGTCCTCCCAGATGCGGTCGTGCAGCGCGAGCGCGTCCGGGCCGCCGTCCGGCACGACGAAGCGGCCGTAGATCATCGTGCCCCACAGGTACCAGTGGGAGAAGTGCATCCGCAGCTCCAGGCCGATGTCGGCGTACGGCTCGCGCACGGCGGTGTGGAGCGCGTCGTAGACGGCGCCGATGCGGTCGTAGGTCGCGACCACGTCGAGCGTGCCCCAGATCGCCGGCAGCTCCGGGTTGTGGGGCGGGCGGTAGAAGTCGTAGCGCCGGTCCCACCAGCGCTCGGCGAGCGCAGGATCGAGCACCTCGGCGCCGGCCGCCTGGGCGAGCGAGATCGTGTGGCGCTCCTCCAGCAGCGCCGCGTCGCCGTCGCCCTCGAACGCGAACACGGTGTAGATGCCGCTCAGGTCCTCGCCCACGACGGGGGCGAACGCGCGCCGCGTGGCGACGTCGTCGTACATCCGCACCACCGACGGCCGGTAGCCGCGCTGCAGCGCGCGCCGGATCGCGGTCGTGCCCGCTTGGATCGAGGGGAACGCGACCGCGGCGAAGCGGCGGCTGTCGGGCAGCGGGGCGAGCTGGAGCGTGGCGCGGGTGATCACGCCGAGCGTGCCCTCCGAGCCGACGAAGAGCTGCGTGAGCTCTGGCCCGACCGCGTGGCGCGGCACCGCGACGGTGTCCATCAGCCCGTCCGCCGGCGTCGCGACCCGCAGCGTCAGGAGCAGGTCCTCGATCTTGCCGTAGCGGGTGGAGAGGACCCCGGAGCCGCGAGCGGCGATGTAGCCGCCGACCGTCGCCCACTCGGCCGACGCCGGGTAGTGGGGCAGCATCAGGCCGCGCGCGTTCAGCTCCTGCTCGAGCCGCCGGCCGTTGACGCCGGCCTGCGCGGTGACCGTCATCGACACCTCGTCGATGGCGATGATCTTGTCCAGCGCGGTGAGATCGATCACGATGCCACCGTGGACCGGCAGGCAGCCACCCTGCGTGCCCGACCCGCCGCCCCATGGGACGACCGGGACGCGGTGCTCGTGCGCGAGCCGGACGACCTCGGCCGCGTCCTCCTCCGTCAGCGGCCGCACGACGACGTCGGGGCGGGCGATCGGCGCGCCGGCGGCCGCCGCGTGCAGCGCCGGCCAGTACGTGTCGGCGACGAACTCGTCCAGGCGCTCGGGC
This sequence comes from Solirubrobacteraceae bacterium, assembly GCA_035489875.1. GTDB lineage: Bacteria > Actinomycetota > Thermoleophilia > Solirubrobacterales > Solirubrobacteraceae > DASQMT01. The sequence continues at coordinate 6,208 of DATHJG010000658.1, forward strand.
GCCGTCGAGACGGCGTCGTCGCCCAGCGCCCTGACGAGCGCCTCCTCCACGTTGGACAGGGCCGCGGAAGGCGTGGTCGTCATTGCGGCGGCTCGCTTCCAAATCGTGCCATAACTTGACAGACACCCTTGCATGAGCTTTCAATAACTGTCAAGGCATGGCACGAACCGCACAAGAGACCCTCGCCGACGGCCCTGCGAGCACCATCCCCGAGGCTGAGCCCGGCGTCGTCGAGGCGGGCCGGCGGTGGAGCCCGCAGCGGATCGCGCTCGCGGTGGTCGTGGCCGTCGTCGTCGTGTGGCTGTTCGTCAAGGCGGTCGACGACCCGCGCCAGTTCGCGGTCGTGACGCTCAACGGGACGACGCTCGCCGCCCTGTTCTTCGTCGTGGCCAGCGGGTTCACGCTGATCTTCGGCCTGATGCGCGTCGTCAACATGGCGCATGGGTCGCTCTACCTGCTCGGCGGCTACCTCGCGCTGGAGATGCAGGACGCATGGTTCAAGGAGGAGAGCGGGAGCGGGCTGGGCCTGTCGCTGAGCGGCGAGGGCGACACGACGTACTCGCTGCTCGCCTGGATCGTCCCGCTGCTGCTCGCGACGGCGATCATCGGCGTGATCGGCGTGCTGATCCAGCAGGTGTTCCTGCGCTGGAACCAGGGCCAGGACCTGCGCCAGGCGCTGATCACGATCGCGCTGTCGGTCATCTTCGCCGACCAGATGCTCGCCGCGTTCGGCGGCCTCTCCAAGGACATCAAGACGCCGACGGACTGGCCGGACAGCATCAACGTGTTCGACGTCCGCTTCGGCTTCTTCCGCGGCGTGATCGTGCTCGGCTCGGCGCTGCTGATCGGGCTCGGCTTGTGGTGGATCATCAAGCGGACGCGCTTCGGCAAGATCGTGCGCGCCGGCGTCGACGACCGCGACATGGTCGCCGCGCTCGGCATCAACGTGCAGCTGATCTTCGCGCTCGCGTTCCTGCTCGGCGCGCTGCTGGCCGGCTTCGGCGGCGTGCTCGGCGGGACGATGATCTCGCTCCAGCCGGGCAACGACACCGCGTTCCTGCTCAACTCGCTGATCGTCGTGATCATCGGCGGGATGGGCTCGCTCGGCGGCGCCGCGATCGGCGCCCTCGCGCTCGGCCTGGTCGATGCGTACGCCGACGTCTACCTCGTGTTCGGCGACACGGACCTGACGAACTACTCGATCCTGCTCACGTTCGCGCTGCTGGTCGGCGTGCTCGCCGTGCGGCCGCTGGGCCTGTTCGGGAGACCCGCGTGACGCCGGTCAGCCGGGGCCGCGCGAGCTGGCCCGCGATCGCGATCGTCGTGGTGCTGGCCGCGCTCGCGCCGCTCGTGTTCACGGACTTCTTCGTCTCGGTGATCCTCACCAAGGCGCTGTGGCTGGGCGTCGCGGCGGCGAGCCTGATCTTCCTCTCGGCCTTCGGCGGCATGGTGTCGCTCGCGCAGGTCGGGATCTACGGCGTCGCGGGCATGGCGTTCGCGAACCTCGTCGCGGCCGACGGCGGCCTCGCCGCCGCCTGGAACCCGTGGCTGGCGGTGGTCGCGGCGCTCGTGATCGGCACTGCGGTCGGGCTCGGCTTCGGCGCGATCGCGGCGCGCAGCGAGGGGATCTACTTCCTGATGATCACGCTCGCCTTCAGCGTGCTCGTCTTCTACTTCTTCTCGCAGGTCACCCAGTTGTCGGGCTTCGGCGGCGTCAACAACCTCGACCTGCCCGGCCTCGTCGGCAACCCCGGGCTCGACGGCACGCGGCTCTACTACACGACGCTCGTCGCGTCGGTGCTGATCTTCCTGGCGTTGCGCTACGTCTCGCGCGCGCCGTTCGGGCTCGCGCTGCAGGGGCTGCGCGACGAGCCTGCCCGCATGCGCGCGCTCGGCTTCGACGTGACCCGCCATCGCATGTTGGCGTTCGGGCTTGCGGCGCTCGTCGCGGCGATCGGCGGCGTGCTCTCGGTCTGGTACAACCAGCGCATCTCGCCCGGCTCGATCAACCTCGAGCAGACGATCAACATCCTGATCATCGCCGTGGTGGGCGGGCTCTACCGGCTGGAGGGCGCCTGGGTGGGCGCGCTGGCCTACGCGCTGCTCGACAACTACTCGCGCGACTGGACGCCCGAGGTCGGCAACGTGCTCGGGCCGGAGCGCTTCAACACCATCATCGGCATCGTCTTCCTGATCATCGTGCTGCTCTCGCCCGGCGGGCTCGTCGGCCTCTGGGAGCAGGTCTCAGACCGGGTCAGGCGACGCAGACCCACGGTCGGGCCGGGGGCGGAGGGTCCCCCGGCGCAGGCATTGTCAAGTGAGGTCCCATGAGGGAGAGGAGAGGTGTTGTGAGGACACGCAAGCTGCTGGCACTCGGGTGTGCCGCGCTGGCGCTCGGCCTCGTTGCGGGCTGCGGCTCAGACGACGGGAACGACTCCGGCAACGGGGCACAAGCGACCGCGACCGCGGACAGCGGTGGCGGCGGCACGATCAAGGTCGCGGTCCTGTCGGACTGCGAGGGCGCGTTCGGCTCGTTCTTCGAGCCCACGGCGTCCGGCTTCAACCAGGCGCTGATCGACGCCGCCGGCGCCAAGGCGTCCGGCACGAAGCCGACCGACGGCATCGAGGGCGCGACGGTCGGCGGCAAGCAGATCGAGATCGTCGGCTACGGCTGCGCCAACGACACGGCCGACAAGGCGATCGAGGAGACGCGCCGCCTGATGGAGCAGGAGGACGCCGACATCCTCGTCGGACCGCTCTCCGGCGACGAGGGCATCGCGGTCGCCAACTACGCCAAGGAGCATCCGGACAAGACGTTCATCAACGGCATCGCGGGCGCGCAGGACGCGACGCTCAAGGTGCAGGCGCCGAACTTCTTCCGCTACCACCCCGACGGCGCGCAGTGGTCTGCCGGCCTGGGCGACTACGCGTACAACACGCTGGGGTGGAAGAAGGCCGCGATCATCGGCGACGACTACTCGTTCCCGTACACGTCGCTGGCCGGCTTCGTGGCCGAGTACTGCTCGGTCGGGGGCAACATCACCAAGCGCGTGTGGGCGCCGCTGGGCGAGAAGGACTACTCGTCCTACATCTCGCAGATCCCCAAGGACGTGGACGGGATCTACGTCGGCATCGGCGGCTCGGGCCTGATCTCGTTCATCAAGCAGTACAAGCAGCAGAACGGGAAGGTCGACACCGAGCGCATGATGGGCAACGTCTTCTGGGACGACCCGCTCGTGCTCAAGGAGGTCGGCAAGGACCTGGTCGGCGGCATCACCTCGGCGATGACCGCGGCCGACTCCGACGACCCGAACGTCAAGGCGTACATCGAGAGCCTGCGGACCTCCTACGGCGACGAGATCGCCGGGGCCGGCTCGTCGGTGTTCACGTACGGCTACTACACCGCCGGTCGCGCCCTGATCAAGGGGCTCGAGGCGGTCAACGGCGACATCAGCGACCAGAAGCCGCTGCAGGACGCGCTCGCCGGCGTCTCGCTCTCGGGCGAGGAAGCGCCGTGGGGCGACGTCAAGCTCGACGACAACCGCCAGGCGATCTCGAGCGTGTACGTGAAGAAGATCGTCGCCGACAAGACCGGCGACGGCGTGCCGGACGTGCAGACGTTCGAGCGCATCCCCGACGTCGACCAGACGTTCGGCGGTGCCTTCTCGGCGGACACCCCGCCGCCCGACCGCGAGAACCCGAAGTGCGAGAAGGGCACCTCGCCGCCGTGGGTCGGCAACGCCGAGAAGGTCAGCTTCGGCGGCTGAGCTCAGCTCGATGGCGGTACCGCAGACATCCACCGAAGACGTCGCGCCGATCCTCCGCTTGCGGGGGGTCGGCCGGCGCTTCGGCGGCGTCGTCGCCGTCTCCGGGGTGGACCTCGACGTCCGCCCCGGGGAGCGGCGCGCGATCCTCGGCCCGAACGGGGCCGGCAAGACCACGCTGTTCAACCTGATCTCCGGCGAGTTCCCGCCGACGGCCGGCACGGTCGAGCTGTTCGGCGGCGACGTGACCGCGCTGCCGGCGCGCAAGCGCGCCCGCCTGGGGCTCTCACGCACGTTCCAGACGTCGCGCCTGTTCGGGGGCCTGTCGGTCGACGACAACCTCTACCTCGCCGTGCTCGGCGTGCACGACGGGCACCTCCGGCTCCTGCGGAACGCGCAGGACATGTCGATGCGCGAGCGCGGCCGGGCGATGGCCGAGGCGGTGGGCCTGGGCGAGAAGCTCGACGTGCTCGTGTCCGAGCTCTCCCACGGCGAGCAGCGCCAGCTCGAGGTCGGCATGGCGCGCGCAGCCGACCCGCAGCTGATGATGCTCGACGAGCCGGCCGCGGGTCGGCTGCGCGCGCCATGCCGACCTCGAGCTGGCGCTGCTCGCCTTGGGAGAGCTCGG
>DATHJG010000659.1:0-3624 GCA_035489875.1 Solirubrobacteraceae bacterium
GAGCCCCGGGTCGGGATGCGCGACGAGCGCGTGCCGGTGCCGTTCGCGGTGGCCGCGGGGGAGGCGGCCGAGAATCAACACGGCACGGTGCTCTGGAAGTACATGACGCAGAACACGTTCCGGTTGTCGTAGCAGTAGCCCTCCAGCGCGCGATCGCCATTGATGCGCCGCGGGTGGGGCGCGCAGCAGTCGACGAGCTTGCGCACGCGCCCGTGGCAGCAGCGGTACCAGGAGCCGTCCGTGCGGGCGCGGATGCCGTAGCTCGTGCCGGTCGCCGTGCAGACCTTCGTCCGCGGCGCCGCCGGCAGCGGCCGCCCTTCGGCGTCGACGAGCCGCGCGCCGTCCTCGTCCAGCGGCTGGCCGGCGCCGTCGATCAGCCGCCCGAGGTCGTCGACGCGCCTGCCGTCGCCCGCGCGGAGCGGGAAGCCGCGGCGATCGATCCGCGGCAGCCCCGTCGGATGCGGGCAGCCGTCGGTGGTGTAGATGTGGCCGCAGAAGTGGTAGGCGTCGGCGTCGCCGGGCCGGATGACCGCGCCGATCATCCCGGCGCCGGCGGTCGCGGCGACCGCGCCGCCGGCCCGGCCGAGGAACGCGCGCCGGGACGTGCCGGCGCCGTTCGGTTGCGCGGCCGCGGCGACCACGCGCCCCGACGCCCCGGCGCCGTCCGGTTGCCGCGCTCGCGCGGCGGCGACGACCGAGCCGAGCTGCCGCGCGTCGTTGACGGATCCCTTGGCGAGCACGACGCCGCCGGGGCCGAGCGCGACCGCGAACGGCGCCCCCGGCACGCGCGCGGCCGCCCACGCGTCGGGCTCCTCGGCCTCGTCGAAGCGCCGCAGCGCGACGCCCTGGAGCGCCTCGGCGGCCGGCACGACGCGCTTGCACAGCGTGCAGCCAGGGCTGGTGAAGAGCGCGAGCGCGACATCGGCCTGCGTCCCGTTCGCGACCGCGCCCGCGTCGAACCAGTCCGCCAGCGCGCTCGGCTGCCCCAGCGGCGGCCCCTCATCCGCGACCTCGAGCGCGCCCTGCGGCGCGCTCCGCCGCCCCGCCGAGAGCACGACCACCGCAGCCGCGACCGCGGACGTGAGCACGAGCGGCAGGTCCGGACCCGGCCCGAGCAGCGGCAGGGCGGCGCACCCGACGGCGAGCACCGCGGTCCGTCCCGCCGACGCACGCGAGAGCCGGCCCCCGGCGCCGAAGCACCCGCACGGCGCGCCCTCGCCACCGTGCGCGAGCGCGGCCGTCTGCACCACCAGGAACCCGGCGAGCACGCAGCCCGCCGCGTACGCCGCCACCTCCATCCCCGCCGCGATCCCTGCGGCGAGCGCCGCCTCGACCGCGATCAGCGCCGCCCACGCGGGCGCGGCGAGACGGCCCGGGACGCCGTACGCCGCGAGCGCCACGGGCCCGCCGGTGCGGTCGGCGGCCTTGAGTGCGGCAGCCGCGAGCAGCACCGTCCCCAGCGCCGCCCACGCGAGCATCGACCCCATGCGGGCGGCAACATAGCGGCCGCCCCGGAAGTTGCGGTGCCCGTTCGGGCTAGGCGGGCGCGACGACGGTCTGGAACGCCACCGGCGCCGCCGCCCGGCGCTCGACGACCGCCGGGGTCACCGCGCAGGGCGCCCCGAGCTTGTAGACGAACCGCCGCCGTGCCTCGTGGTAGCTGCGGTTCGCGCCGAAGAAGCATTCGTGCGAGCGGGCGAGCTCCTCGGTGCGGTACACGCTGAGCGGCTTGACCTGCTCGTCGCGCGCCCGGCGGCGCCGCTTCTCCTCGAGCCAGTGCCCGCGATCGGGGTGCCGCGCGAGCCGCTCGGCAAGTCCGCGCACCTGGGCGCGGAAGCTGGACACGGTGTCGCCGAAGGCCGAGTCGAGGAGGCCGATCTCGACGGCCCGCCGCGTGCCGACCGGCGTGAACGACTGCGTCAGCTCGGCGGTCAGCTCGGGGCCGACGCGACGCGGCAGGAGGTAGGTCCAGTACTCGGAGCCGTAGAGCCCGCCCATGTGCTGGTAGTAGGGGTTGAGGACGACGTCCTCGCGCGCCACCACGTGGTCGGCGGCGAGCGCGAGCGGGACGCCGCCGGCGGCGGCGTCGCCCTGCAGCGCCGAGATCACGAGGTGCGAGTCGGTCTCGACGATCTCCCGCACGACGTCGTCGATCGCGTGGAGGTTGTACCAGGACTCCTCGGCGGGATCCTCGGCCGCCTCGATCACGTTGAGGTGGATGCCGTTCGAGAAGAAGTCCACGCCGCCCATGAGCACGAGCACGCCGACCTGGCGGCGACCGCGCGCGTAGACGTACGCCTCCTTCAGACGCCGGCACTGCTCGGTGCTCATCGCGCCGTTGTAGAAGTCGAAGTGCAGGTAGCCGACGCCCGCGCGCTCCTCGTAGCCGATCTCGCGGAACGTCTGGCCCGCCGGGATCGGGGCGTGCAGGGGAGCGGGCACCTCGGGCACGTCGAGCGCTCGACCCGCGAGCGCCAGGGCGCGCGTCGCGGGCAGCTTGAAGAACGTGCGGTCCTGGGTGTGATGCCGCTTGAGGTGCGTGATCCACACCGCGCCGTCGACCGTTGCGCGGCAGATCGCGCCGTCGCGCGTGGCGAGGATCGCGCCCGGCTCCCCGCGCAGCGAGGCCTCGCGGTGGACGCCGAAGAGGTGCACCTCCACGCCGTCGATCGTGTCGAGCACGCCCGGGTCGCCCTCCGCGGCCTGGATCTTGCGCACGACGGTGGCCGTCCCGTCGGAGCGCCAGTCGACCGCGCGCTCGGCCTGCGTCATCAAGGGCCGCGCGCGGCCGGTCACCGCCGGATCGTCGTAGTTCAGCGGCTCCGGCGAGCCGTCCCCGCCCGTCAGCTTGCCGAGCGCCTCGACGAGCGCGCCGACGGCCGCGCGGCGGACCTCGTGCCGGTAGATGCTGCTCTTCCCGGCCTCGCGGGTGGGGAACGTTCGCGTCGCCCAGACGTCGCCGGCGTCGACGTCGCCCGTGGCCTCCAGGACCGTGACGCCCCACTCCGCCATGCCGAGCTCGATCGCCCAGTCGAGCGACGAGCCGCCGCGGTCGCCCTTGGGGCCGGGGTGCACGATCAGGCAGCGGTGGTTCGCCCAGACCGACTCGGGGATGAGCCGCTTGAGGAACGGGCAGACGATCAGCTCGGGCTGGTGCCGGGCGACGGCCGCCTCCATGTCGCCGGCCGAGGAGACGACCGCGACCGAGACGTCGTGCCCGAGCTCGGTCAGCGCGATCAACGCGCGCTGGCTCAGGCTGTTGTGCGCCGACGCGAGGAAGAGGACGCGCAGCGCACGGGCGGCGGGTCGCACCGCCGTCTCGCCGCGCAGCGGGTTCGGGCTCAGGCGCAGGACGTCGCCGAGATGAGGGGGTGCGCTCACGTCCTTCGGTGATCGGCAACGCCTCCCGAGCCTTGAACCTCAAACCGGTGCGTCGTCTGCCGATAAAGAGGCCGTGCAGACCCGCGGCAAGGACGCTTCGGCATGACCACCACCGCCACGGCGGGAAGCTGGCGCCACAGGCTCCCACGGGGGCAGACCCTTCCGCCGGAACTGTGGGCGCGGCGCCACCGCGCGATGACGCTGGTTCTATGGCTCCACGTCCCCGCGCTGTTCGTCTTCGCG
>DATHJG010000660.1:0-3757 GCA_035489875.1 Solirubrobacteraceae bacterium
TGTCAAGTTTACGACCGTGGATTGCCCTGTCAAGTCGAAACGGGAAATCTTGAGCGCGATCGGCTCAACTCGCCCGGTTCACCCCCTCCCAGTAGGGTGCGGAGCGTGACTGATCCGCGCCCCGACCTCACCCCGCCCGCCACGGCCAACACCGGTGCCATCGCCGCCATGGGGCTCGAATTGCAGGAGGGGCGCGACATCCCGCGCAAGCAGGTGTTCAGCTGGGCGCTCTGGGACTGGGCGACGCAGCCGTTCAACTCGGTGATCCTGACGTTCGTGTTCTCGGTCTATCTGACCAGCGACCTCTTCCTCCCGAGCGGTGTCGAGGCGGGCACAGATGAGAACGCGGTTCTCACCTCGGGCTTCGGGCTCGCCGTCGGGGCCGCGGGCGTGTTGATCGCCCTGCTCGCCCCGGTGATCGGTCAGCGCTCCGATGCCGCGGGGCGGCGCAAGCTCAACCTGGCGATCGCGACCGGGCTGCTGGTGGTGACGACCGCGCTGCTGTTCTTCGTCGAGGCGGACTACTCGTTCTTCTGGTACGGCGCGATCCTGGTCGGTATCGGCTCGGTGTTCTCCGAGATCGCTGGCGTGAACTACAACGGGCTGCTCGTTCGGGTCTCGACGCCGAAGACGGTCGGGCGCATCAGCGGGCTCGGCTGGGGCTTCGGGTACCTCGGCGGGATCGTCGCCCTCGTGATCGTCATCGTCATGCAGCAGAACGACTGGCTCGGCATCCCCACGGAGGACGGCCTCAACATCCGGATCGTCGCCCTCGGCTGCGCCGTGTGGACGGTGCTGTTCTCGATCCCGATCTTCCTCAACGTGCCGGAGCCGCCGCCGGCGGCACATCGGGATAAGGTCGGGTTCTTCGCCAGCTATGTCGTGCTGGCCAAGGACATCGCGCGGATCTTCCGCGAGACCCGCCCGACCTTCTGGTTCCTGCTGGCCAGCGCCGTCTTCCGCGACGGACTCGCCGGCGTCTTCACGTTCGGCGCCATCATCGCCGCTGTGGTTTTCGGCTTCAGTGCCGATCAGGTCATCATCTTCGGGGTCGCCGCCAACCTCGTGGCCGGCGTCAGCACGATCCTCGCGGGTCGGTTCGACGACCGGTTCGGTCCGCGCGCCGTGATCATCACGGCGCTCACGGGGCTCGTGGTCGCCGGGCTGGCGGTGTTCTTCCTGCGGGATCTGGGAACCACGGTGTTCTGGGTCGGCGGCCTCATCCTGTGCCTCTTCGTCGGGCCCGCCCAGGCCACGAGCCGCTCCTTCCTGGCCCGGGTCACGCCGGCCGGTCGCGAGGGCGAGATCTTCGGGCTGTACGCGACAACGGGGCGGGCGGCGAGCTTCCTGTCTCCGCTCGCTTGGGCAGGCGGCATCGCCCTGTTCGGGAGCACCTCGTTCGGAGTGCTCGGCATCGTGCTGATCCTGCTCGTCGGGCTCGTCCTCATGCTGTTCGTCCAGTTGCCGAATTCGGGAGCATCCCGTGAGTCGGCACCGGCGGGGGCGACGCGCGAGTAGCGTCGAATCATGGCGGAGAGGCCACTGGCGTTCTGGCTCGCCCTCGTCGATCGACTCGTCGAGGAGCGATTCTCGACGGCCCTCGACGAGCACGGGGTCACCCGCACGCAGTGGCGGGTGCTCGGCGTCCTCGCCTCCGGGCCGGCGACGGGGTCCGACCTCGAGGGTGCGCTCGCGGACATGCCACCCGATGTGGACGGCGGGTCACCCGCCGAGGAGCTCGCGGAGCTCATCGAGAGCGGGTGGGTGCTCGCCGACGGCGACTACACGATCACCGATCGCGGCGCCGGTGCCCATGACCGGCTCGCCGACGTGGTGGACGAACTGCGCGCCACCCTCACCGAGGGCCTGACCGCCGAGGAGCAGTCCGCGACGTCCGTCGCGCTCGAGCGGATGGCGCGCAACCTCGGCTGGAACGACGCGTGAGGACAGAGAAGTTGAACGCCTAGCTACTCCCGCGAGCCCTCATCGCGCGGCCAGGCGGCGACGAAGCGGTCGAGCAGCTCGGCGAAGCGGGCGGTCTCGTCCGTCGTGAATCCGGCGAGGGCGGACTCGACGGCCGTGCGGCGCGTCTCGTGCGCGTCCCTCAGGTGGGTGCGTCCGGCATCCGTCAGTTCGATCACCGCACGACGGGCGTCTCGAGGATCGACACTGCGGCGCAGCAGGCCCCGCTCCGCCGCGTTGGCGACGAGCCGGCTCGCGCGCGGCTGATCGACGCCGGTCGCATCGGCGAGCTCGGAGACGGTGCGCGGTCCGGACTCGAGCGCGTCCAGCATCCGGAACCGCGCGGCGCCGCCGAGGCTGCGATCCGGGCCGTGGATGCCGTGCTTGGGTCCGCCGTGGCGGCCGTGCAGTCCGCCCGGACCGCCCGGACCGCGTCCGCGCTGCAGGCGCCGCGCCTGCTGATCGCGGCGCATCGTCATGAGGGCGAACTCGATCAGGGCGACGGGGTCGGGATCGGGTGGTACTTGACTCGGGTCATCCATGTATGTCATCATACATTTAGTTGTTACCTGACATACAAGGAGATATCCATGATGAAGTTCATCGACAGAAACCGAATCCCCGCCCAACGACCTCTCGGCTACTGGCTCGCCGCCATCGAGGGACCGTTGCGCGAGAACATGCGCACCGCGTTCGCCACGTTCGGAGTGACCCGTCGCGAGTGGCGCGTGCTGGCAACGCTGCACGATGGTCCGGCGTCGGCCGCCGAGATCGCGTCCCGGGCCGAGGGTCACCCCGACCGCCCCGACCGGCATCGCACCCTCGAGCAACTGCTCGACGGGTTCGTGTCCCGCGGGTGGGCCTCGCTCGACCGCGGCAGCTACGTGCTGACCGCCGAGGGCGAGCGCATCCACGACGCCGTTCTGACGAACGTGCAGACGGTGCGCGCGAGCGTGACCGCCGGGATCCCCGACGAGGACTACGCCACCACCATGGCGACCCTCGAGCGCATCGCGACGAACGTCGGGTGGGATCCTGCCCAGCGTCCGGCGCATCCGCAGCCGGGTCGCCGCCGGGGTCACCGCCACGGCGAGCTCAAGCGCGGTCTCGCGTAACAGCTCGCTAGGTCACCACCGACAGGATCAGCAGCAGCGTCACCAGGAACCCGGTGACGAAATTGAGCCACAGAAAACGCCGCCACCCGCGATTCGCGGTGGCGGCGTTGTCGTCGTCCACGTTCCACCAGGGCAGCACGTTGATCGCGTACGGCAGCACGAGCACGGCGGCGATCGGCCCCGGCCAGGTCGTGAACAGCAGCAGGATGCCGGCGAGCAGGTAGAGCAGGACGGCCAGCCGCACCGTCGCGCGGGCTCCGATCACCGTCGCGGTCGAGCCGATCCCGGCCTCCCGGTCGGCACCGATGTCCTGCACCGCGCCGAACGCGTGCGACGCCGCCCCCCAGAGGAAGTACGCGGCCAGCAGCGCGGCCAGCGGCCAGGTCGGGTGTGCGCCGACCAGGGCGAGGGCGTAGACCGCGGGCGACACGAAATGCGTACTCGACGTGATCGAGTCGAGGAACGGGCGTTCCTTGAAACGCAGCCCCTTCACCGAGTACGCCACGACGGCGAACAGGCTGATCGCGAGCACCACCCAGCTGATCGGGTCGCCGACCGCGACGAGGTAGACCACGAACGGCAGGGCGAGGGCACCGGATGCGATCAGGGTCGCGCGGTGCCGGCGCGGTTCCAGCAGGGCTCCTTCGACCCCGCCCTTGCGCGGGTTCCGCACGTCGGAC
>DATHJG010000661.1:0-2172 GCA_035489875.1 Solirubrobacteraceae bacterium
GAACGCCGAACGTTCACGCAGTTCTACGGATCGCAAGCGCTCGACGCCAGCTTGCTGCTGATCCCGCTCGTCGGGTTCCTCCCGCCCGCCGACGAGCGCGTCACCGGGACGATCGATGCCGTCCGCCACGAACTGAGCCGCGACGGCCTGCTGTCGCGCTACTCGACGTCCGACACGGACGACGGGCTCCCCGGCAGCGAGGGGCAGTTCCTCGCGTGCTCGTTCTGGCTCGTCGCCGCGCTCGCGCTCAACGGCCGCGTCGGCGAGGGGCGGGCGCTGTTCGAGCGCCTGCTCGGGCTCGCGAACGACCTGGGGTTGCTCGCCGAGGAGTACGACGTCGCGCGGCGCCGCCAGGTCGGCAACTTCCCGCAGGCGTTCAGCCACCTCGCGTTGATCAACGCGGCGCGCGCAATCACAGCATGTGCGCGCGATGCGGCCTAGTCCGGCCCGGCTGCGCGCCGCAGCGCTCCGAGCAGCGCCGCGACGCTCGGGACGCGCGCGTTGCCGACGCGCGTGGCGGCGTAGACGCGGCGCGCGAGCTTGGGCTCCGACAGGGGCAGTGCCACGACGCCGTCGGGCTGGCGCAGCGCCATGCGCGGGATGAGCGCGACCGCGCCGCGGCGGGCGACGAGCGCGGCGGTGAGCCCGAAGTCGCTGCTGTAGCCGGCGATCGCGGGCTCGAAGCCCGCCGCGTGACAGGCGATCAGCGTGAACGGCCGATGGTCGGCGGCAGGCTCGGCGATGAAGCGCTCGCCGGCCAGCTCGACGAGGCGGATCGCGTCGCGGCCTGCGAGCGGGTGGCGCTCCGGGAGGATCGCGAGCACCGGCTCCGTCAGCAGCGGCAGCTCCTCCATCCACGCCGGCGGCTCGGCCGCCAGGCCGTCGTTCACGTAGGTCAGCGCGACGTCGACGTTCCCGCTGCGCAACTCGGGCAGGCTGTACGCGGGATCGGCCTCGACCACGCGCAGTTCGGTGTTCGCGCGCGACTGCGCCAGCTCGCTCGCGGCGCGCACGACGAGGTCGACGCCGCTCGCGAACGTCGCCAGGGTGAGCGAGATCTCGGCGTCGTTCGACCGCAGCGCCCGCGCCTCGCGCTCGGCGGCGTCCAGGTGGGCGAGGATGACGTCGGCGTGCTCCACGAGCCGCAGCCCCGCCGGCGTGAGCGTCACCCCGCGCGAGGTCCGCTCGAGCAGCTGGAGGTCGAGATAGCGCTCCATCGCCGCGATGCTCTGCGAGACCGCGCTGGCCGTGTAGCCGAGCGCCTGCGCCGCGGCCGCGATCGAGCCGCGCGCCTCGACCTCGCGCAGCGCCCTCAGGCGCCGGGGATCGAGCATGCTGATGCCGGAGGTTGCACGACACCCTCCAGTCTCGCGCTTCCGTGGTCGCTACGCCGCGACGGCGAGTCGCCGGCCGCGCCCGGCCCGGAGGCGCGGCGCGGTCACGGGCCGGGCGAGCACGAGGCCGAACAGCGCCTGCGGGTCGGTGAACAGCTCGATCGGCTCCAGCCGTGCGGCGGCAAGGTCGCCCTCCAGGCGCACGGACGTGAACTTTGCCGAGATCTCGGTACGCAGCTCCTCGTCCTCGGCGAACCTCACCGTGAGGCCGAGCCCGTCGAGGTGCACGGTCATGCGCTGCTGCGCCCGCAGGCGCATCTCGATCCACTCGTGCTCGCGGTCGAAGAACGCCACGTGGTCGAAGCGCTCGGGCTCGAAGTCGGCGCCGAGCTCGCGGTTGACGACGCGCAGGACGTTGCGGTTGAACGCGGCCGTGACGCCGGCGCCGTCGTCGTAGGCGGCCTCGATGCGTGCCGGGTCCTTCACGAGGTCGACGCCGAGCAGCAGCGCGCCGTCGGGGCCGAGCAGGCGGCCGACGCCGCGCAGGAACCGGCGCCGCGCGCCGGGCGTGAAGTTGCCGATGGTGCCGCCGAGCATCGCGACGATCCGGGGGCCGGCCGGCGCCGGCAAGTGGCCGAGGTGGCGCTCGAAGTCGCCCACGATCCCGTGCACCTCGAGCCCCGGGTACTCGGCGGCGAGCGCGTCGCCGGTGGCGCGGATCATGCCCTCGGTCACGTCGACGGGGAGGTAGCGCCGCAGCGTGCCGGCCTGCGCGAGCGCCGAGAGCAGGAGCCGGCTCTTTGCCGCCGTGCCGGAGCCCAGCTCGACGACCTCGGCC
>DATHJG010000662.1:0-7820 GCA_035489875.1 Solirubrobacteraceae bacterium
GGTCTTGCGCGGCGGCGGTGCGGTGCGCGCGGGCGGTGGCTCGCGGGCCGGAGCCGCTGTACCGCCCTCCTCCTCCAGAGGTCGCAGCGCCTGCAGCGCGACGGTCCCGTGGCGCCGGTACTCGGCCTCGGCCTCGTTGGCCGGCCGGGTGACGCCCTCGCGCGGCGCGGGCGCCTCGCCGGCGAACGTGTCGTACTCCGCGGTCAGCGCCGCCTCGGACTCGCCCCCGCGCCGGTCCTCGACGTCCTCGAGCCGGAACAGGATGACCGTGATGTTGTCGCGCCCGCCGGCCTCGTTCGCGGCCGCGATCAGCGTGCGCCCGACCTGCTCGAGCGAGCGCTCGCGGTCCCCCAGCAGCGCCTTGAGCTCCGGCTCGTGCACCATGCCGGTCAGCCCGTCGGAGCACAGCAGGAACACGTCGCCGTCGCGCGCCGGGAACACCTCGGTGTCGACCTCGACCTCGGGGTAGGCGCCGAGCGCGCGGGTGATGACCGAGCGCTGCGGATGCGACTCGGCCTGCTCCTCGGTGAGCTTGCCGCGCGCCACCAGCTCGCCGACGAGCGAGTGGTCGCGAGTGAGGCGGATCAGGTCGCCGTCGCGCAGCAGGTAGCAGCGCGAGTCGCCCACGTGGGCGACCACCACGCTGTCGCCGTCGAGGTACGCCGCCGTCACCGTCGTCCCCATGCCGGCGCGGTCGGGGTCGTCGCGCGCCTGCTGGTGGATCTCCGCGTTCGCCTCCTGGATCAGCTCGGCGAGCGCCACGGCGGGCGCGCGCCCGTCGGGGAGCCCGTCCTCGAACCGCTTGACGGCCAGCTCGGACGCCACCTCGCCCGCCTGCGCGCCGCCCATCCCGTCGGCGACCACGAACAGCGGCGCGCGGACGTAGTAGTTGTCCTCGTTGCCCTGGCGCTGGCGGCCCAGGTCGGAGTCGTGGAAGTGCTCGGCGATCCGGAGCATGCGTGCGGTCTGTCAGCGCTCGAAGGTGAAGGCGGAGTCGCCGATGCGGATGCGGTCCCCCGGATGGAGGGGCTGCGGCCCGCGCAGCGGCTCGTCGTTGAGGTACGTCCCGTTGGTCGAGCCCAGATCCTCCAACACGATGACATCCCCGTGCGGGACGAGGCGCGCATGGCGGGAGGAGGCGAACGAGTCCTCGAGCACGATGTCGGCCTGCTCGCCGCGCCCGAGCAGCGCCCCGTCGGAGAGGTCGTAGGCGGCGCCGATCTGCAGCCCAGCGCCCGAGCCGACGCGCAGCTTCGGCGTGCCGCCGGGGCGCGGACTCGACCCCGCGGTGTGCATGCCGGTGGCGTCCGGGAGACCCCCAGCCGCCGGCTCGGCGCCGTCGATCACGCTGCGGCGCAGGTCCTTGAGCGCGGAGCGGGCCATCCAGAGCAGGAACAGGTACAGGATCGCGAGGAACCCGAACTTCAGCGCGACGGCGACCGGATCGAGCATGGTGGCGTTCTACTCCAGCTCGAAGATCGCGCGCGACGTGCCCAGCTCGATCACGTCGCCGGGCTTGACCGACTGCGGGCGGCTGGGATCGAGCCGGCGGCCGTTGACCTTCACGCCGTTCGTGGAGCCGAGATCGCGCACGATCCACGATCCGCCCGACGGGCGCACCTCGGCGTGCTTGCGCGACACGTTGGCGTCGTCGAGCACGATGTCGGCCTCGCGCGAGCGCCCGAGCGTCGCCCCGTTGGAGCCGAGCAGCTCGACGCGCCCGCCGACCCGCAGCCGCGCGGTGCCGCGCCGCGGGTCGGGCTCGCGCAGCGCCTCGGACAGCCGCTCCGAGGAGGAGTAGACCATCGTGTGGCCCTCCTCGGCCGGCTCCGGCTCGGCCGCCGCGTCCTCGTGCGGCCGTACCAGCCGGGCCTGGATCCCGAACTCCCCCAGCCGCAGCCGCTCGTCGGTCTTGAACGTGATCTCAGGCGGCGTGAGCAGCGCGACGCGCTCGCGCCGGGCGTGCTCGAGCAGGTACCCCGACAGCTCCGCGCGCAGCTCGTCCTCGTAGCCGGAGAACTGCTCGCGGTCGTCGGATGAGAGCCAGACGGCGTACTCGTTCGGGACGTAGGTGCGGCTGAGCGACTGCACGCGGTGCTCGTCCATCTCGCGGGCCAGCTTGCGGGCGATCTCCACCGGGCGCACCTCGGATTTGAAGGCACGCGAGAACGTCCCCTCCACCAGCCCGGCGAGCTTGGACTCGAGGTTGCGCAGCACGCTCATCGCCGACTACCCGATCGCATGCGGGACAAGTATGGTGGCTCGCGCCGCAACCTGAATCCGCCGATTCTCGCGGCGCCCCGATGATCGGTGGATTCCGGCTACCCGGGGTCGCACCCGGTTTCTGCTCGCGCCGCCGTCCGGCGCGCGTGCGCCGGCAGCAGCGCCAGCACCGCGGCCACGACCGCGCCCGCCGCCAGGCCGTGCGGCGCGCTCTGGCCGACGCGGTCGCCGAGCCACTCCCCGAGCGCGATCGTGGCAGCGGCCGTCCCGGCGCTCCAGGCGGCCGCGGCGACGACGTCGGACGCCAGCGAGCGGCCGCGCACCAGCCACGGGAGGACGAGCGCGGCCGCCGCCCAGATCACGCCGAGCAGCAGCGCGCCCGAGCTGACGGCGGGCGCGATCACGTCGCCGGCGGTGATGCCGGGCGCGCCGTCGAAGCCGGCGCGCGCCGGCGTCTCGGGTGCCGCGCCGAAGACGAGCGCGCGGGCGAGCAGCGGCTCGGCCAGGGCGACCCACCACGCCCCCAGAGCGCCGAGCGCCA
The DNA here is from genome assembly GCA_035489875.1 of Solirubrobacteraceae bacterium. GTDB lineage: Bacteria > Actinomycetota > Thermoleophilia > Solirubrobacterales > Solirubrobacteraceae > DASQMT01. The sequence goes on from DATHJG010000662.1 coordinate 2,765, forward strand.
CGCGCGCGCTCCAGCGCGGGGCGCGGCCGGCGAGCGCGGTGTAGGCGCCGGCGAGCCCGAGCAGCCCCAGCGCGGGCGCCAGGGCGGGGAGCGCCCAGGCGCGGCCGTCCGCGCGCAGCAGCAGCGGCGACGCGAGCGCCAGCGCCGCCACGACCAGCGCGGCGCCGGGCCGCTGGACCGGGCCGAGCGTGAGCAGGAGCGGGACGCCGATCGCGGCCGCCAGCCAGCCGACCCGCGGCAGCACGGCGACGAGCGCCGCGGTCGCGAGCGCGACGGCCGGCGGCGGGAGCGCCGGTTCGGGCGAGAGGCCGGCGAGCGCCGCCCACGCGAGCGCGGCGGCCGCCGCCGGCGCGACGACCCGGCCGAGCGCGGGCGGCAGCGCCGGGAGCCCGCGCTCGAGCGGGTGCGGCGCGATCAGCCCGCCGTCGTCGGAGACGGCGCCGAGCGCGTCCGCCAGCGCGTCGAAGAGGTCGTCCAGCTCGCCGCGCTGCTCCGGGTTGGGCACGATCGCGCGGTCCAGTGCGGCGCACAGCTCCTGCGGGAGGTCCGCGCGGCGGCGCGCCAGCGGCGGGAGCACGGTGCCGATGCGCCGCGCGGTCGCGCTCGGCGAGCCGGCGTTGACCGGGTTCTCGCCCGCGAGCGCCTCGTACAGCACGAGCCCGAGCGCGTAGAGGTCGGCGTGCTCGTCGACCGCGCGGCCCGCAGCCTGCTCGGGCGCCATGTAGGCGAGCGTGCCGACCACGTCGCCGGTCCGCGTCAGCGCGTCCTCGCCGGCGAGGTGCGCGACGCCGAAGTCGGTCAGCTTCGCGGCGCCACGGCGGGAGCTCGGCATGTCCGGCACGATCACGTTCTGCGGCTTGACGTCGCGGTGGATCACGCCGCGCTCGTGGGCGTGCGCGAGCGCGTCGGCGAGCGCGAGGCCGATCCGCAGCACGTCGCGGTCCGACAGCTCCCCGGCACTCTCGAGCTGCGCGAGCGTGCGCCCCTCGACCAGCTCGGAGACGAGGTAGCGGCAGCCGTCCTCCTCCCCGGCGTCGAACAGCCCGACGATCGCGTCGTGATCGAGCCGCGCGACCGCGCGGGCCTCGCGCTGCGCGCGCTCCGGCGCGGCGTTCCCGGCGGGGATGACCTTGACCGCGACGGGCCGTCCCAGCCGCTCGTCGCGCGCCGCGTAGACGGTGCCGAACCCGCCGGCGCCGAGCCGGGCGCCGAGCCGGTAGCGGCCCATCGCCAGCCCAGGCTGCGCAACGGTCGGGAGCTCCTCCGTGGCCGGCATCCCGCGTCAGTTCCACGCGCGCGAGACGCCCCCTTCCGGCTGCACGGAAGGGTTCAAGGTAAACGGCGGCGAAAGAGTCCAGCCGAGCCGCCTCATATCCTTGTCACCGATCCACCGGCTGCGCGAGGGGCGCGCGGCCCCTCAGGAGAGTCCTTACTTGTCCTTCTTCGAAGAGGACGACGAGCCACGTACCCGGGTCCGGCCCAGGCGAGCGGCGCCAGCACGTGGCGCATCCGCCTCCCCGGATCGTCAGACCGTGCTCATTCGCCAGCTCGTGCTGTTCGGCGGGTTCCTGCTGGTCGTCGTGTTGCTGATCTTCCTCGTCAACGGCTGCCGGCAGTCGGCGAAGGAGAGCGCGCTCAAGAGCTACAACCGCGACGTCGCGTCGATCGTGCGCGAGTCCGACACGCAGGTCGGCAAGCCGTTCTTCGACCTGCTGCGCAATCCGAGCACCGGCGACCTCTCGACCCAGGTCGCCGGGTACAAGGTGCAGGCGGACCAGCAGTACCAGCAGGCGAAGAGGATCTCGACGCCCGGGGACATGACTGCGGCGCAGCGCTCGTTCCTGATCACGATGGAGCTGCGGCGCGACGGGCTGCAGCAGGTCGCCGACCAGGTGCGCACGGCCCTCAGCTCGGACTCCGAGCAGGCGGACCAGGCGATCCAGCGCATCGCCGGCGCGATGGGGATGTTCCTCAGCTCCGACGTGATCTACACCGAGCGGGTCTACCCGCTGATCGAGACCGAGCTCAAGAACGCCGACGTCGGCGCCCAGCAGCTCCAGCGCACCGAGTTCCTCCCGGGCTGGCAGTGGCTCGATCCCAACACGGTCGCCGACGCGCTCGGCCAGCAGCTCTCCGCCGGCGCCGCCGACGGCACCGGCGGGCGTGCGCCGGCGCCGGGGCTGCACGGCACCGGGATCGACTCCGTCCAGGTCGGCGACCAGGCGCTGAGCCCCGACGCGCCGAACCGGATCGCGTATGGCGCCTCCACCGAGTTCACGGTCAACTTCACCAACCAGGGCGAGCACGACGAGGTCGACATCGATGTCATCCTCAAGATCGACGGAGGCCCCAAGCCGATCCGCGTGACGAAGAACGTCCCGGCGGTCGCGGCGGGAGCGACCGCGTCGGCCACGCTCAGCCTCGACTCGCCGCCGCCGTTCGACACCCCGGTCGACATCAGCGTCGACGTCAAGGCGGTGCCCGGCGAGGAGAAGAAGGACAACAACAAGGCCGAGTTCTCGGCGCTGTTCTCACAGCAGTAGCTCTCGTAAGCTCTCCCGGCGTGAACGACCTGACCGATCCGGCCGGCGTCGCCGCCCTGTCGGCCGGCGCACTGGCGCTGATCACGCTTGTGATCACGTGCGTGCTCGCGCTGCGGGTGCGGCGCCTGCGCGCGGCGCAGCAGGTCGTGCTCGGCGGATCGGGGCGGGACGATCTCGTCTCCCACGCCGCGGGGCTGCAGGAGGCGTTCATGCAGCTCAACGACCGGGTGGAGGAGATGGCCACGCGGCTCGACGAGCGGATGGCGGCGGCCGAGGCGCGGCTCGACGGCGCGATCGCGTACCGCGCGCTCGTGCGCTACGACGCGTACGGGGAGCTGTCCGGGCACCAGTCGGCGTCGCTCGCGCTGCTCGACGCCGAGCGCAACGGCGTCGTGCTGTCCTCGATCGCCCATCGCGACACCGCGCGGCTGTACTGCAAGCAGGTCGTCGACGGGCGCGGCGAGCACCTGCTGTCGCCCGAGGAGGACGAGGCGATCCGGCGCGCGCTCGCCGGCGAGCGCGGGAGCGCGGTGCTCGAGGGCTGATGCGCGCCGCGTACCTGGGGCCGCCGGGCACCAACTCGCACGACGCGCTCGTGGCTGCCGGCCTGGACGCCGAGCAGGTCGCCCTCCCCACGGTCGAGGCGGTCGTGCAGGCGGTGCAGGGGGGCGCGGTCGAGCGCGGAATGGTGCCGATCGAGAACTCGCGCGAGGGCGCGGTGGCGGGGACGCTCGACGCGCTCGTGTTCGACGCGCCCGACGTCGTGATCGTCGGCGAGCTGGTCCAGGGCATCACGTACTGCCTCGCGGGGGCCGAGCCGATCGCGCCGGACGAGGTCCGCACGGTCCACTCCCACCCGCAGGCGCTCGGCCAGTGCGCGGCGTTCCTGCGCGAGCAGCTCCCGGGAGCGGCGCTCGTCGCCGAGCCCTCGACCGCCGACGCGGTCCGCGCGGTCGCGGAGCGGAGCGACCTGGCGGGCGCGGAGCCGCACGCGGCGATCGGCACGCGCCACGCCGCGCGGCTCTACGGCGCGACGATCCTGGCCGAGGGGATCGAGGACGATCCCGACAACGCGACCCGCTTCGCGCTGCTGGCGAACGCGACCCAAGGGTCTGACCGCCAGGCGAGCCAAGGGTCGGAACCCCATGCCGCGGCCATCGAGTCCCCCTCGACGACGAGCGGGTCTGACCCGACAGCCTCGACCCAGCCCGTCCGCTTCAAGACAGCGCTCGTCTTCTGGGGCGGCGGCGACCTCCAGCCCGGCTGGCTCGTCGACTGCCTCACGGAGCTCTCCTCCCGCGCCATCAGCCTGACCCGGATCGAGTCCCGCCCGCGCCGGATCGGCCTCGGCCACTACATGTTCTTCTGCGACCTCGTGGGCGCGGCTTCGAATCCCGAAGTCGCGGCCGCGATCGCGGGCCTGCGCGGTCATTGCGAGGCGGTGCGGGTGCTCGGCTCGTTCCCGGTTGCCGCCTGAATCTGGCAGGCGACCCTCTACACTCCGGCCAGCGATGGCCACTGCCGTACCCCCAGCGCCAACGGGGTCCGTGCCGCTCGTCGACCGCCGGCGGCACGGATCGACTGCCGACGGCTCCGGCCGGTGGTCAGGTGGTCGTGTGCTGGTGCTCAACGCGACGTACGAGCCGATCAACGTGTGCACGGTGCGCCGCGCGACCGTGCTGCTGCTGAAGGAAAAGGCCGAGGTGATCGAGATCGGCGCCCACGACCTGCACTGGGCGCGCGGGTCGATGACCAAGCCGGTCGTCATCCGGCTCGTCGCCTACGTGCGGATCCCGCGCGACTCGCACAAGCGCAAGATCACCCGCCGGGCGGTGTTCGCCCGTGACGGCTGGGAGTGCCAGTACTGCGGCGCACGCACCAGCCTCACCGTCGACCACGTCATCCCGCGCTCGAAGGGCGGCGGGTCGGACTGGGAGAACATCGTCGCCTCGTGCGCGCCATGCAACCGCCGCAAGGGCGACCGGCTGCCGCACCAGATCAACATGCACCCGCGCGTCAAGCCGCGGATGCCGAGCCCGAACGTGTTCATCCAGCTCGCCTCGCCGACCATTCCGGCGACCTGGAAGCAATACCTGCTGCCGGAAGCGGCGTAGCGCCGGGTGCCGTCCGCCTGCGAGTTCGCTACTCTGCGATCACCAGAGAAAGGGGGTGGTCCGAAGTTGAGTGACAGTTCTTACGGGACCCTGGAGGTGCCCGGCCGCTAGTACCAGCCTGGTGCTGGACCCGCTGGTCGGCGGAATCCACACCGAGGCACCGCCGCCGTCAGTGCCGGAGTTCGTCCCCCCGGCCGCTCAGACAAGCTGGCGACGGCCAAGTAGTCCAGCAGGCAGTTCCCGAGGGCCCCGGTTGTCGACCGGGGCCCTCGGTCGTTGATCTGGCCTACTCCTCCACGTCGGAGTCGGGCATGTCGTCGGACGCCATCTCCGGCGTGTCGAGCAGCTCCTCCGCGTCGGGCTCGGCGACGATCACGCCGTCGCCGGCGTCGAGCTCGG
>DATHJG010000663.1:0-3053 GCA_035489875.1 Solirubrobacteraceae bacterium
GTGCTCGTCACCGTGCTGGTGGTCTCGATCCCGGGCGCGCGGCACCCGGTGTTCGCGGGCGAGGTGCAGCCCCTCGGCCTGCTGCCCGCCACCGGGCTCATCTTCTTCGCGTTCGCCGGGTATGCGCGCGTCGCGACTCTCGGCGAGGAGGTCAGGGATCCCCAGCGCACCCTGCCCCGCGCCGTGCTCATCGCGGTCGGGACGGTCCTCGTGTTGTCGGCCGCGACCCTCGTGGCGCTGCTCGCCGGCCTCGGTGTCGACCGCCTCGCGACCAGCGCCACCCCCGTCGCCGAGCTCGCCGGACCCGGATGGGAACTCGTCGTGCGCGTCGCCGCGGGCATCGCGTGCGTCGGATCGCTCGTCGGCGTGCTGGCCGGGCTCAGCCGCACCGGGCTCGCGATGGCGCGCGACCGGGAGCTTCCGCCCGTGCTGGCCCGCATCGATGAGCGCACGGCGACGCCGGTCGTCTCCGACGTGTCCGTCGCGGTGGTGGCGGTGATCGCGGTGCTGCTCTTCGAGCCGGCGCAGGTCATCGGCGTCTCGGCGTGCGCCGTGCTCGGGTACTACGCGATCGCGCACCTCGCTGCGCTGCGGGCGGGGCGCTCGCTGGGGCTGCCGCGTGTCATCCCGGTCGCCGGACTCGTCGGGTGCCTGGTCGTCGCGGGGGCGACGCCCTGGCCCGCGCTGCTGGGAGTCGCCGCCGTCCTCGTCGCCGGTATCGGCGTGCGCTCCCTGGTTCGGCGGTCGCGCGCCGCGTAGCGGGGGCTGGTTTCGACACGCGCCTTCGGCGCTACTCGACCAGCGGATACGTCAGTGCGCGTCGGGCTCCTCGACCTCGCTGCGATCGCCCGACCACAGCGTGTGGAACGTACCAGCGCGATCGACGCGCTGGTAGGTGTGCGCACCGAAGAAGTCGCGCTGCCCCTGCACGAGTGCGGCAGGCAGCCGGTCGGCCCGCAGCCCGTCGTAGTACGCGAGCGACGACGAGAACGCCGGGCTGGGGATCCCCGCGGCCGCGGCATGCGCGACCACGCGGCGCCATGCCTCCTGCGTGCGCGTGACGACATCGACGAAGAACGGTGCCGTGACGAGCGCGACGAGACCGGGGTCGGCGGCGTACGCCTCCGTGATCCGGTTGAGGAACCGGGCGCGGATGATGCAGCCACCACGCCAGATCTTCGCGATCTCGCCCTTCTTGATGTCCCAGTCGTACTGCTCGGCGCCGGCGACGATCGCGTCGAACCCTTGCGAGTAGGCGATGATCTTCGACGCGTAGAGCGCCTGGCGCACGTCCTCGATGAACGCGGCGGCGTCGGCCACGGGCGGCACGGTCGCCGGCCCCGGCAGGCCGCTCGCGGCCCGACGCTGCGAAGGCTTGCTCGACAGCGATCGGGCGAAGACGGCCTCCGCGATGCCCGACACCGGGATGCCGAGGTCGAGCGCGTTCTGCACCGTCCAGACGCCGGTGCCCTTCGATCCCGCCTGGTCGACGATCACGTCCACGAGCGGCTTCCCTGTCGCGGCGTCGACCTGCCGCAGCACCTCGGCGGTGATCTCGATGAGGTAGCTCTCCAGTTCGCCCGCGTTCCACTCGACGAAGACGTCGGCGATCTCGGCGGGCGTCTTGCCGGTGCCGCGGCGGATCAGGTCGTACGCCTCCGCGATGAGCTGCATGTCGGCATACTCGATGCCGTTGTGGATCATCTTGACGAAATGACCCGCTCCGTCGTGTCCGACGTGGGTGACGCAGGGCTCGCCGTCCGCGATCGCGGCGATCGAGCGCAGGATCGGGCCGAGGGTCGCCCAGGCCTCATCCGATCCGCCCGGCATGATCGACGGGCCAGTGAGCGCACCCTCCTCGCCGCCCGAGATCCCGGCGCCGACGAAGTTGATGCCCGTCTCGCGCACCGCCTTCTCGCGGCGGATCGTGTCGGTGAACAGTGCGTTGCCGCCGTCGACGATGATGTCGCCCGGTTCGAAGACCTTCACGAGCTCGTCGATGACGGCATCGGTGCCCTTGCCTGCCTGCACCATGATGAGCGCGGTGCGCGGCTTCGAGAGCGCCGCGGCGAACGCGGCGTAGTCGGGGGTGGCGACGAACCCCGCCTCGGGGTGATCGTCGATCAGGGTCTGCGTCTTCTCATACGTGCGGTTGAAGATCGCGACCGTGTTGCCTGCGCGGCTGGCGAGGTTGCGGGCGAGGTTCGAGCCCATGACGGCGAGGCCGACGACACCGATGTTGGCGACACCGGTGGCGTTGGCAGGGGTGGTGGGGGCGGCATCCTCAGGCATGATTTCAGGCTACCGCTAGCGTGGAGTGGTGCATCCCGTCGTCGTTCCCGTCGTCGTCATGGGGGTCTCCGGATCCGGCAAGACGACCGTGGGTGAGGCGCTCGCCGCCGAACTCGGCCTGCGATTCGTGGATGCCGATGCGCTGCATCCGCATGCGAACGTCGAGAAGATGGCCGCCGGCATCCCGCTGACCGACGACGACCGGTGGCCGTGGCTGGATGCGGTGGGCGCCGTTCTCGCGGACGGCCCCGTGGTCGTCGCGTGCTCCGCGCTCCGCCGGGTGTACCGCGACCGGCTCCGTGCCGCCGCGCCCGAGCTCGCCCTCGTCTCCCTGCACGGCGATCCCGCGCTGCTCGCCGAGCGGATGGGGCACCGGCCCGGCCATTTCATGCCGGCGAGCCTGCTCGAGTCCCAGCTCGCGACGCTCGAGCCACCGGCCCCCGACGAGCACGCACTGTCGTACGACGTGGCGTCACCGGTCGACGACATCGTGCGGGATGCCGCCCGGCGTCTGCGTGAGGAGCCCACCCGATGAGCGACCACCTGCGCGTCGTCGTCGCGACCCCGCTGAGCCCCGAGAACCTCGCCCTGCTGCGAAAGCTCGAGCCCCGCCTCGATGTCGTGCACGACGAGACGCTAACCAAACCGGCATCCGACGACTGGATAGCGCCATGGGACCGGCCCGCGGACCGACAGACCGCATACCAGGAGTACGTCGACTCCGCGAAGACCCTCTACAGAATGCCCGACCAATCAGGCCG
>DATHJG010000664.1:0-5652 GCA_035489875.1 Solirubrobacteraceae bacterium
CTTCGCCTGGAGCCAGGCCGACGCGTACTCGTGGAACGTCGGCATGCGCACAGGCCCGGTGGGCTGAACGGGCTGGCGCTTCTGCCAGACGCCGGCCTTGACCCGGGCGAGCGTGTTGTCGAGCTCGATTGCCGCGGTTCGGTCGTTCCAGCCACCTCCGCACCCGCAGTCGCAGTCGCGTCGCTCGTGAAGCGTCCGACGCTCGCGGCGGCCGTTGACTCGGAAACGCAGCTGAAAGGCGCGGGTGCCATCGGCGAGCGTCAAGACCGTGATCTGGCCTGTGGCCTCCAGGCCCTCACCGCCGCCGTCCGTCGCACACGTTCCTCGTTTCGGTTCATCCAGTCGCGCGAGCGTCCGCTCCTTCACCCTTAGCCTCGACCTGGATCAACTCGGCCCCCTCGCCGACGTCAGCCGGCGCCGCCGGCCCCCGGCCAAGTAGATCGGCGACGTGGGCGGCGTCGAGAACCCGGGACCCCCGGGCCGGATGCGCCGCAACGAGGAGACCCCGTTCAGCGAGGACGTCAGGATCTCGGCGAACGCGCGAACGTTGGCCGGCACGCGCTCCGGTTCGCCGGTCACCGCGCTATCCGGGAAGTATTGATCGCCGCCGCCAGTCCGAAGTCATCAGGTCTGCTCTGAAGACGGACGCATTCGCCTGCGCCGGCTGTTGCGGCTGGCTTTTGGCTATGGGCGCCTGGATCGCACCCAGGCGGTCGGGGTTCGAGTCCCTCGAGCTTCACTTCCCGAACACCAGTGCTTGAGCCAAGCTCGGCCCTTCGGGGCCCGCGCTCGTGGGGGAGATGTCTTCTGGGGTCAAGCAGGGTCAAGCAAGTCGGTGCTTGGTAACCAACCTGGCGAGTGGCGCCAAGTAGCGAGCGCGGCGCGCCTATATGGAGGCGGCCGTGTCGGTGGCGGTCGGTCGCTGGGATGCGTTCAGCGACATGTCGTAGACGTAGCTGGTCTGCCGGCGCTCACCGCTCGGCTACCGGGGGACGGCTTCTTCCAGTTGTCGGCCGTCAGCGCTGTTCAGGGCGTCTCGCGTGTAGCGCCCTTTCTGCGCAGCGAACCGGGGGCGCGGTCGTAGAGCGCGCCTGTCAAGTCTGCGAGTCGGTGCAGCGGTCGGCGGATGGGCGGTGACCACAGCAGCAGGGCCACGAGCGCTCCGAGGGCGGCGCCGCCCAGAACGTCGGTCGGGTAGTGCGTGCCGAGTGCAACGCGCGAGACCGCTACCAGGGTGGCGAGGAAGAGCGCCAGCAGTCCGCCCTTGCGGTGGCGCAGGAGGATCGCGACGGCAATGGCGTAGGCGGCCGTGGCGTGGTCGGACGGGAACGACGGGTCAGGCGAGGGCGAGAGGAGCAGCTGAGCGTCGCCGGGGTGGGCCTCGTAGGGACGCGGGCGGTCCCATAGCGAGGCGATGACCTGGGCGACGGCGAGCGCCAGTAGGGCACTGAAGCCGGCTGCGGCGACGCCGTGACGCCCGTTGCGTGAGCGCCACTTTCCTCGCGCGAAGAACAGGGCCGCCAGCAGGACCAGGAAGAGCACCTGCCCGTCCTGCGCGAAGAACCGAAACACCTCCTCCAGTGCGTGGTGCCGGTCGGCGAGGCCGTTGAGTCGTTCGTAGAGGTCGAAGTCCACGGCGCCGACCCTACCTGCGGTTTCGAGCGGCTGCAACGTACGTTACAGTCGCAAGGAACGATGAGTTGGGTACTTCTCACGTACAAGCTGCCCAGCAACAACTCCAGCGCGCGGGTCGCGGTGTGGCGCGAGGTGCGACGCTCGGGCGCGCTCAACGTGCAGCGCTCGGTTGTCGCCTTCCCCGAGCACGATGCGTTCCGGCGAGCGGTGGAACGCTTCCGCGTGCTCGTGGCCGAGGTTGGCGGTGAGACGCTCGCGCTGCGGGCCGAGCCGCTCGGGCAGCTGGACGCGACCAAGCTCACCGACGCCTGGAATGAGGCGCGCTCCGCGGAGTACACGGAGCTCAGAGGCGAGTGCGGGAAGTTCCTGACGGAAATCGAGCACGAGTTCGCCATCGAGAAGTTCACGCTCGCCGAGCTCGAAGAAGAGGAAGCCGAGCTCGAGAAGCTCCAGCGCTGGCACGAGCGCATCGACGCCCGCGACATCCACGGCGCACCCGGCGCCGAGGAAACCAAGGAAGCGCTCGCTCAGGCGCGAGAGGCGCTCGAGCGCTACTCGTCCGCAGTCTTCGAGCGCACGCAGCTATGAGCCTGGTGGTGGGTATCGGTGCGTTCGGCGGCGGCCTGTGGCTGCTCGTCGAGTCGGTCGAAGGGCTGATCAAGAGCCTGCGCGCCTGGGCTCTGGCCGCCGGGCTGTCCGGCGTTCTCGTGGGTGCGCTCGTGCTCGGCTTCGACGTCGAGTCGACCGCCGCCGGCGTGGCCGCGACACTCGATGACCTGCCCGGGACCGCGCTTGGAACGTCGGTCGGCGCGGCCATCTTCTTGGTGACCGTCGGCCTCGGGACGGCCGCGCTCATCGCGCCGTTCGCCGTGCGACCACCGGTCACGCTGCTGGTCGCCGCTGCGGCGGCGACCGCACTGTCGATCACGCTGGCCCCGACGGCCGTCGCGCCTGGATGGCGGGCTACTGCTCGCGTCCTTCTTCCCGCTGGTTGCCGCGGTCATCCTGCGCCGTCCCAGGACCGACCCGCAGGCGGGCGAGCGCCCCACACGCCCGAAGTGGCTGGTGCCCAAGGTCATCGGTGGGCTCGTCGGCCTTGTGATCGGCGCCGAACTGCTCGTCTTCGGCACCCAGCGCGTCGTCTCCGAACTCGGACTCTCAGAGACCGTATTCGGGCTGCTGGTCATCGGCGCGGCCGTCTCCTTCGAGGAGGTCGTCCTGGAAGCCCTGCCTGCCTTCCGCGGCTTCCCCGAACTCAGCGTCGGCAACGCGCTCGGCACCCTCGTCTTCCTGCTCACCGGCTCGCTCGGTGTCATCGTCCTCGCACGTCCCATCGACGTTCCTGCCCAGCGTCACGAACTACCACCTGCCCGCGCTCGCGCTGACCGTGCTGCTCGCCGGGGCCATGCTCGCCCTCGGACGCCTCGGACGCGTCGAAGGCGCGGCTCTTGTGGCCGCCTACGTCGCCTACGCGGTCGGAGCGCTGGCGAGGTGATAGCCGCGATGCGCTTCACGCGCGCCTGAAGCTGGTCCTTGGTGGCGGTGTATCCGCGTATCGGCGTGGTCCGGCTCGGGATGCTCGGGTCCTCGGACCCCGTTGTCGAAGCAATCGCGCTGCTAGGCGCCGGAGTGGCGGACTGACTCGGGTGTTCTGGCGTTCTCGGTCAACCTCGCGCTGACGGCGATCCAGCAACGCGGCCGGCCGTGAGCGGCGCGCACGTGCGACTCGAGGGCGTCCGCGTCGACGCCGGCGGCACGCAGATCCTCGACGTGGCGCGGCTCGACGTCCCTGCCGGGCGCACGACCGCGGTGCTCGGCGCCAACGGGGCGGGCAAGTCGACGCTCGTACGCGTCGCCGCCGGCCTGCGCGCGGCCGACGCCGGCGAGGTGCTGATCGACGGGCACGCCGCCGCGCCGGCCCAGCGACGCGCGATCACCGCCGCGGTGCTCCAGCGGCCGCTGCTCGGACGCGGCAACGCCCGACGCAACGCCGAGATCGGCCTACGCTTCGCGCGCGTCGAGCGCGCCGAGGCACGCCGGCGCGTGGCTGCAGCGACTTGGCGTCGCCCACCTCGCAGATCGCCCGGCGCACCGGCTGTCGGGCGGCGAGGCCCAGCGGATCAGCCTCGCCCGCGCGCTCGTGCTCGAGCCGCGCCTGCTCGTGCTCGACGAGCCATTCGCCCCGCTCGACACTGCCGCCCGCGGAGCGCTCCTGGGCGAGCTTCGTGAGCTGCTCTCCGAGACGTCCACGACGACGCTGCTCGTGACGCACGACCCCGGCAAGGCGGCCGCGCTCGCCTCCGAGATCGCCGTCCTCGACGCGGGCCCCGTCCGCCAGCACGGCGCGACGGCCGCCGTGTTCGCAGCCCCGGCCGACGCCGTCACCGCACGGCTGCTCGGCTACGACAACGTGCTCGACCCCGCCGAGGCAGCGCAGCTGGGCGTCGAGGCCGACTCGCCGCAGGCATTCCGCGCCGCCGACCTCACGATCACCGCCAACCCGCAATCGAGCAACGCCCGCGTCATCCGCAGCGTGCCAGTAGCCGGCGGATCGCAAGTCGTGCTCGACATCGGCGGAGTGACCGCCGTCGGGACCTGCACGGAACTCGGCGGGCTTCCAGCCGGCACGCACGCCGAAGCGAAAGTAGCCCGCGAGCGCTGTGTGCCGATCGGCTGAGTCCGCGAACCGATCACGCGACTACCGCGTCTGCCGCGCGAGCGCCCGCGCCACGTCTCCCGCGGGCGCTCGCCTGGCACTGCAGTCAGTCCTTCAGCAGCTCGCTGAACCGCTGCAGGTAGAGCGGCCAGCCGTCCGCGGAGTCGACCCCGGCGCGCGCGCCCTCCCAGCCCGGACCGTGGCGGTCGAGGTTGCGGTGCTCGAGCTCGACCCGCGTGCGCTCCGGCGCCTCGGAGATGAACCGCACCTCGACCTCGCTCGTCTTCTCAGGGTCGGCCTCGATCTGCCACTGCGGGCTGATGTCCCAGCTGAACACGACCCGGTTCGGCGGCTCGTATGCGAGCACGCGCGCCCAGCGGCATTCGCTGCCGTCGACCCCGCGGTCATAGACGTGCCCGCCCTCGCGTGGCTCGAAGACCGTCTCGGCGATCTCGACGGCGAGCATGTTGTGCTCGCGCGGCTTGATGCGGTCGAAGTCCTCGGTGAAGACCGAGAACGCGCGCTCGATCGGCGCCTCGACGACGATCGACGTCCGGACCGACGTCTCTGCTGCCTGGGTGCTCATTGGGCCTCCTCTGTTGGTTGCTCGACGACCGCCTTGTAGGCCGCCAGGGACTTGTTCCAGAACCGGTCGAGGTCGGCGCGGAGCGCGCCGACCCCGTCCGGGTCGAGCTGGTAGATGCGCCGGGTGCCCGCGGGGCGGTCGACCACGAGCCCCGCGTCCTTGAGCACCTTGAGGTGCTGCGAGACCGCGGGGCGGCTGACCGGTAGCTCGCTGGCGAGCTCGCCGACAGCGCGCGGGCGATCGGCGAGGCGCTCGAAGATCGCGCGCCTCGTCGGGTCGCCGAGCGCAGTCCATCCATCAACTCGGTAAGCCACCACGAACGGTAAGACTACGCTTACCTCACGAGACGGTCAACAATGTAGGTGATCCGCAGTGCCGGTGCGGCCGGCTGTTAGGCGTCGTAGACGGCGCGGTGCTCGCCGCCATGGCCGACCAGGTCGGCCTGGCCACCGCCGTCGACGTTCAGGCGCCGCACGCGGCGCCGGCCCTCGACCGGCGTCTTGAAGATCGCCGTCCTCGCGGTGCGTCCCCGCCAGTGCACCTCGCGGGGAAACCCGACGTTCACCGAGAGCAGTCGCATCACGCGGTCAGCTCGTGTGGCGCGCGAGGAAGTCGCGAATCCGTGCGGCGATGAAGTCCGGCTCCTCCTCGAGCGCAAAGTGGCCGGTGTCGAGCAGGTGCAGCTCGGCGTCGGGGAGGTCCTTGAGGTACGCGCGGGCGCCGTCGGGCCCGAAGATCTCGTCGTTCTTGCCCCACGTGATCAGCATCGGCGGCT